>NZ_JBCITM010000006.1:0-217983 GCF_039414295.1 Anoxynatronum sibiricum
ATCATTCTCATATGTTAATGTTCACAGGGAAAAGTTATCGTATGGCCAATTCATTAATGAAGTAATTTTGGTAACGCTGGTAATTGCATTTTTGACTGCCAAAAGTTGTATTTCTCTATTGCCAAAACCAGGTGATTCCATGCAGGGCTTCGTCGTATAAGTATTCATATATGCCGAGATTTTTTTGGCGGCGTATTCCATTCTTAAAATCACTCAATCTCTTATGCGTCTTAAAATAGACCTCCCTGCCGTTATGGGTTGCTTTTTTATCATATTCTTTCAATAGTTGTTTGTGTTGATTATGTCTCCCATACTCCGCACAATACACTAAAAACCTAACATAATTTAAAGTTATCCGCACTCAAAAATCTCTACAAGTCTTGAAAATAGCTATCCTGATCCCCTGGTGAAGGTATCTTCCGGGATGCCCAGGTGCCCAAGTACCGTTTTGATATTGTCAAAAAGAGGGTGTGCCAGCCGTCTTTCAATGAGACCGTTGTTTTCATACAGGTTCACCCGAACAGAATAGAAAATGGTGTAGATGGCAAACAGGGTGGGGTTGGACACCTCCCGTTTGCCAAGGCCCACGATTTTTTCCCCGGTTTTCTTCATCTCCCGGCGCACCACATACTCAGCCACTGACAGCAGTAAGATGACCATTAGCATCAGATAAGCAAAGGCTTCAATCCGCTTAGGGCTGTCCAGGAACATGGCGTTGACAAAATGGGGACTTTTCAACTGTTGAAACTTTTTCTCCGTCTGGCTCTGGGTTTTGTATTCCTGTAATAGCTGGGTGGCTGAGAACGCCGTGTCATTGCTGGCCAGGACAAAGGTGCATTCCCGGACCAGATGAGACTGTATGGCCAGTTCATCTTCTGTGATGAGAGGCACCAGCTGGTACACCCACTGGGTTTCCTTGTTTTTCGAAGGTCGGCCGGGTTTTCGTTTGGGGACTTCGTTGATGTCAAAGCGTACCTGATGAAATTTCAGTTTCTGGGTGTCTTTGGAAAGCTTTTCAATTTCCAGCCGAGCATCTTCTTCACAGGCAAAGGTGCGTTTCTGGAAGGGTTTGCATTTTTTCTCCATGTCTTCGAGTTCTTTGGCTATTTTCTTCCCATGGCTCCTTGCTTTCTGTTCTTTCATGGAAGGGGAATAGCAGATCCCGCAGGATAGGGGGTACCCTTTGTACTGGATGATTTCACTGCGGACCCGGTAAGGAACAGCTTCTCCTTTGGCATTGGTCATAGAGATGGGTTCCAGGGTATCAAATTCTTCAACGGCCAACTGCAACAGCTTTTTGGCTTCGGTGACGTTGTCAGGCATCCGGGTGATGAGGGTAATGCCTTTTTTAGCGGCTTTCTTCAGGTTTTCTTCTGAAAACAGGGCGCTGTCGGCGATGTAGCAAAAGGTTTCTTTCTTGATGTTTAGGGACGACAGGACGTCTTCCACCAGTTCCAGGTTCTCGTTGTTCCATGTCTTGTCATCTTTGTTGCCAGAGAGGACCTGGGCATCCACCACAATGCCTTCGGCGGTGCCAATGCCCAGCTTGATTTGTTTTTTGTCTGATCGTTTTTGTTCGCTGTGGCCAAAGTCGATTTCAATTACACCTACTTTTCCATCCTCGGTTTCGTAGGTGCCCCACATGACTTTGGAGGTGGTGTCATAGTTGATGTTCTTCACCTGTATGTCGTAGCGTAAGAAGGCATTGGCTGCCAGACGGCTGAAAATTTCCCGGGGTCCTGCATCGTGTAACCGGTCGAAAAAGTGGCCAAACCGGTCATCGTTGATCTGTTCGTGCCGGATGGGATAGTGGAAGAGTCCCTCCAGGTCTTTCATGTTGTAGTAGTCCTCCAGCCGCCACAGGGGATGGTGGTCATCACACATGTTCACCATCATCATCTGGGCCATGACGCCATAGGGGATGTCTTCCGGCCGGCCTCTGTCGGAAGACAGCTTCTCGTTCAACAGTTCCACCAGGCCCATTTCTTCTGAGAGTCCCACAATAAGGCCGGCTTTACCAGGGCTGTGTGCATCGATCATGGTTCCCTGACTCATGGCATACCACACTCCTTCAATAGAATTTGTGTAGGTATTCGACATCAGCATAACAATATCCTTTTTGCAGAATATTGCGACTATATTCAGATTCTTCTCACTTTAATTGTTGATTAACGGTTGTTTGATTAGTCGAGTAGGCCTGGGGAACTTCCCCCCAAGCCTCTCACAGAATCCGGACGTGAGAGTCTCCCCTCATCCGGCTCTTCTTAATCACCCTTTGGGCAGATGCCCATCTTCCAGTGGACAAAGAGTGCTGGATCTGATTTGGCAATGGTGCCCAACCAGCCTAAAGCGGCCATCATTTTGTTTTTAAACCGCTTGTACTTTCTCATCACCCATCTGGCTAGATGAAGATTCACTTGCGATAGTTCCGAATGTACTGCACTTGGCGTGTAGTGTTTAAAGTAGTTGGCCCAGCCACGAATGATTGGGTTTAATAGTTGTGCCAGTTCTGTCATGGAGAGGAAGGCAAGCTTTCTGAGTCTCCTGACTTTTACCCGCAGGCTTTTGATGGCGTCTTTGCTGACAGCGGGGGTGAAGCCGGTGAAATACTTTCCTTTCCTGGTTTTGACGGTTCTGGCTCTGAAGGTGTATCCCAAAAAATCGAAGCTGGTGTGTTCGTGATCCCCGGGTCGGTTTTCATCTTTGCAGTAGACGATTTTGGTTTTCTCTGGATGGATTTCCAGTTGACATTGGCTCATCCGTTGCTTTAACTGTTCAAGGATTAATTCTGCTTCCCTTTGGGTGTGGCAGTGGATGAGTCCGTCGTCTGCGTACCGGGCCCATGGGTTCTCTGGCCATGTTCTTGTGATCCAGTGGTCAAAGGCGTAATGCATAAACAGATTTGACAAAATCGCACTGATGACGCCGCCTTGAGGAGTGCCGAACGAACGTTCTTTTTCGGTTCCGTCTGGCATTTTCATGGGTGCTTTCAGGCTTCGCTGGATGTAGAGGAGGACCCATTTGGTGTCGATGTGTTTTTGGACGGCTTTCATCAGGAGTTCGTGATTGATGTTATCAAACAGTCCTTTGACATCGAATTCGATGACCCATTCGTACCGCCAGCACCGCTCCCGGGTGACGCCGATGGCGTCGGTAGCTTTCTTGCCGGGGCGGTAGCCGTAGGAGTCTGGATAGAAAAGTGGTTCGAGATGTGGTTCCAGTCTTCCGACGATCACTGTTTGGGCAATTCTGTCGTTGATGGTGGGTACGCCAAGCAGGCGGACGCCTTTGCCGTTTTTCTTGGGGATTTCCACGCTGCGCACGGCCTGTGGGAAGTATGTTCCTGAGGCCATTCGGTTCCATAGCTTGTAGAGGTTGTTTTTCAGGTTGTTTTCGTATTCCTGTAGACTAACCTCATCGATACCGGGAGCGCCTTTGTTGGCTTTCACCTTTTTATACGCTTCCAGCACTTCTTCTTGTGTGATCTTGAAGGGTTTCTCCTTCTTCATAAATTCCTCCCATGTTCTGGTTGATTTTTGAATTGGGGTTGATTAAGTGAACGCCTTTGCTCTGCGACGATTACAGCCGCTTCATAGCTCTTACGCGTTCATCCGTCCCTGTCCGCAGCATCGATACTTACTCACTTGCATTTTTGTGCTTGCGATTTTCTCTTGGCATCTGCGGACAGGTTCTCCTGTTCCTCTCAAAAGCCTGTCTCATGGTCCTGCAACCTTTGCACCGGCCGCCGTCCGGTCAGTAGACAGCTTTCTTCCGGACTGATCCCAGCACTTCCGCACTGTACTGGTTTTGACGAGCAAGGTTCGCATTAACGATGCTTTGATGGTTGTTCACTTTCGTTCAGCTCCATGAGACGTACCTGACTGTTTTATACAGCCTTTTTCCCCACACGCTCAATACCGGAGAGATTGGTCTCCAGCACCTGTGGGTGGTTTGAGACCTGCAGCTGCATGCCGATCTCGAAGGACCTTCCTTCATCTTTTGAGAAGCATCATTTCAGACGAGTCGTTCCTCCTTTCGGTGTCTTACTTTGTTCAGGACGCACTGCGGAGTATGCGATGTCTATCAATACTCTCTGCCACTCTCATGGTGGCACCACCAGTACCTCCATTCCAGAAATCTGAAACAGTCTGTTTATACTCTTCCTTTTTCTTTTCGTCTTTCGTGGTAGAAGACATAACAGACATTACGATCATAAAGAGAAAACCTACTATGATAATTTCCATCGATCATTACTCCTTCACTTTTGGGGATTTTTGATCCTAGAAACAAACTTTCGTAAACTGCTTTTACTATACATATCGCTCAAGTAAATTCTAAGAAAGCTAGATTTAGTTGCCAACATATTCATCATTAATCCATCTTCCTTCAATGTCTAAAGTACCATTCGCAAAATACTCACTGCCTTGGCCGTGTTTCCGTCCATCTTGCCAAGCGCCAACAAATTTTCTTCCATCAGTATAGGTATAGATGCCTTGACCATTAAACTCATTGTTTGCAAAATAACCAACATATTTCCATCCATCCGATGCTGTTAAAGTTCCTTGACCATGAAAATTCCCATTTTCAAAATCACCAACATATATTGATCCGTCGATCCATGTATATGCTCCACGTCCATGATTGGTACCATTTTTCCAACTGCCGACATACAATCTACCTTCATTGTCTGACCACGTACCTTCCCCATGGGGTCTTCCATCTAAGACTTCGCCCACATAAGTACCCATCCTAACATCATAATCTGTACCGCAATTGACATTCCACTCCATTTTAACCGTTTCATTTTTTGATGTTTGATCCTCATGATCAATTGATATTGCTAGCTCATCCTGCACAACAAGTTCACCTTCATGCCAGATGCCTGATTCAATAGTACCATCAGCCAACGTATACGTACCTTGACCATGTCTCTTTCCTTCAAAAAATTCACCTATATATTTTCTTCCGTCATCCCACGTATACGTGCCTTGTCCATGAAATACAAGTGACCAACCTCCGCTTTCCTTCGCTTCACCCCTGACATCACCCTCATATACCTCTCCATTCAAACGATACATTATTCCTATTCCATTTGGCACTCCTTCAGTCCATTCGCCTACATATTTTCTTCCATCAGCCCAGGTATACGTACCTTGGCCATGTCGTTTATCATCAGCCCATTCACCTACATATATACTTCCTTCATCCCACGCATACGTGCCGTATCCATGGTATACAAATGACCAGCCTCCACTATCATTTGCTTCACCCTTGACATCACCCTCATATACATCTCCATTCAAACGATACATTGTTCCCTTTCCATTTGGCACTCCTTCAGTCCATTCGCCTACATATTTTCTTCCATCAGCCCAGGTATACGTACTTTGGCCATGTCTCTTACCTTCAAAATATTCGCCTACATACTCGTCTCCGTCAGCCAACGTTAACGTACCTCGGCCATGTCTTTTACCTTCAGCCCATTCACCTACATATTTTCTTCCTTCATTGTTTGTCCATGTGCCTTCACCATGCGGTTTTCCATTTAGTATTTCCCCGACATAGTCACCCATTCTTACTTCATAGTCTGTCCGATAATTGACATTCCATTTAATAACTCCAGTAGTTTCAACTTCTATGGTTTCATTTTTTGCGGTTTCTATTTTTACGGGTTCTGCTTTAGGTGTTACAGATTTTACCGGTTCAGATATCGAATCTTTTTGTACAGGTTGATCTGCTACCCCTCTCAAAGGTTCTTTTGCAGAATTCAACCCAGCGGTAATAAAAGCCATTACAAATAGTAAGATGCCTGTGATGAACACCACTTTTTTGAAAGTAGTGGCTTTCTTTTTCAGTTTTTCTTCCCCAATGTATTGTCTTGCCCTACTGGCGTTGTAAACTGGTTTGTTATACTCTTTCCTCACAACTACCGTGGGTGCAAGGGATGTTTCTGGCGCTTGATCACCGCTGCTCTTACCTTTCAAGTCACTTATACGTGCTATCCCTGCTATTTTGGCATGCTCATCAAGATTTTTTTCCATGCTCTCAATCTTCTTCTCAACAAGAATTCGGCCATTTTCAATTTCTTCTTTGGAATGAATCGTTTTTCTTTTGGCATCAGCATGATGCTCCATGATTGCTTCCAGTAGAACATCATACTTCGATAAATTTGTCTCCAGTGTTTTCTCTATTTCGCTCATCATCGAATTGCGCGAACTTTTGATAGCACTTGAAATTTGTCCTCTGTAACCATAAGTGCTGCTCCTGAGCTCTCTGATGACAGAAGCTTTATACTCTCTTTTTAGATCATATAAATCTGAACCAAATAGTGATCCAAGGAAACCACCAATGGCAGCACCTGCAACAGCTCCAAGGGGGCCGGCAACAAATGCACCAAACAATGCTCCACCACCTGCTCCTGTTGCTCCTGTTGCTCCTGGATCGGTCGCATTTGATACGGATCCAGGTATAATCATCTTTGTTTGGAACGTTATATTTGTATTAGGCGTTATCACATTAAACAACTCTGGTTCTTTTCTTTTATAGGCTAAAGCAAATGCGCATAAGGCAGTACCTATTCCTATCAATGCGCTAAATTCTATCATGTAGTAGCTTTCGTGAAACGCAAAAAAACCTGCAATAGCACCAAGAACTACAGCGATTAAGAATGCTTTGCTATCTTTTTCCCAGCACAGTGTTTTTTCTTTGACCAAAAAGTCATAGGCCATTCGGAGCTTCTGTACGTGTTCTTTAAGGGATTGTGTAATGACTTGACTTGCATAGTCTGATACTTTGTTATGTTCTTTCTGGACCTCATCTGTGATTTTTCTGGTCATATTATTCATATAATTGTTGATCCTGCTAGGAACTGAATTTTTTAGCACATTAACGCTCGATGCGCTATCAATAATTTCTTCGATTTCTTTCTCTGCTTCATGATACAGTTTATCTTGCATTTTATTGGTATTTTGCTCCAGCTCATTGAACATTTGGCTAATTTCTTTTTTCAAAGGTATCAACACACGTTCTTTAAAGCCTTCTACAGTCTCTACTTCTCCTACAATTTCACTCAACCGGTCATTGTACCATTCTTCCTTTGAAGTGGCCAGCATACCCATTTTTGCCATTAAGCGATTTTGAAGGCTGATGGAACGGAAAAGCAATAACTGTTGTCGGTTTGTATTTAACACTTCCTCGAGGTCTGTTTGAAAATCATTAAACGTTTTTACCCAAGCTCTTTTATCCTCTGACACATGATGTGCATAAAGCGCAGAGATTGAGTATACTTCTTGTACTTCAATGCCTGTGTATTCTTTGATTGATTTTTTAACATGTGCTTTGGTTCGCTCTATGGTTTTATCAATGTCATCTATTAACTCATCTTCCAATTGATCACATTTGTTCAACACAAAAATAAATTTCCCCAGATTCTCTTTATGTTTTTGCAGAAACTGAATAAAGGATTTTGAAACAGGTTGCTGCGCATTGATCACATAGATGGCTGCCGCCGACTCCTCGATGGCTTTTTGCCGCATGGCATCATGGGCCTGGTTTTCAACATTGCTGCCGGGAGTATCAATGATCACCCACCCACTTTTAAGGATTTTGTTCGGGTGATGGTATTCAATCCTGGCATTAGCGTGGCTGTTCTGTGTCAGATGCGCTTTAAGGTTTTTGGGCTTTATGTCTACTGGTTTTCTGTTTGGTTCAACAAGAAAGAACTTCTTTTTTTGTCCATATGTAAGATAAGTGTTAATGGCTGTGGTAGGTTCATCAGCAGTTGTCAACACTTCTTCCTTCAACAACGCATTGATCACCGTTGTCTTACCCGCACTAAATTCTCCTAAAACTGCCAGTTTCAGCGTAGCCTCATTGTTTTCTTTGCGAATAGCCTCCAGCTCATTTTTCAAATCTGTGTAATAGCCTTCATTTTGAAACATTTTGCGAAGAAGACCATCAATTTCTGTCAAGTTTTGTGCCAGTTTATTTTGATCCATGGCTATCCCTCCATTAATTGAACCAAGTGAGTAAACTCTTCGCGGATGCTCACCATATCGGCTAGAGATGTCCTTAGTGATTCTCTGCGCTCCAGGATTTCATTTTCCGATTTCTTTTTTGTTGCAATCATCTCTTTTAATGTTTGGTTGTAAGCATTAATCATTTCAACAAATTTCTGTTCACTGTTTTCCATGGTCATCTGGTAACTGTCTTCCAGCGTTTGCTCAATGCTTTCCCTTAGCTTTTCTTCCAAATAGTACCATTCAGTCGATATATTGCGTGACAACCTTTCACGCGTCTGCATCTCTTTTTGCTGCTTAATTTTTTTATATATAAAATGACTCCCCAGCAAGCCGCCAAAAAAAGCGATGGGGCCTAACAGAAAGCTACCTACCAAAAATCCCACACCTGCTGGCAATGAGACCTGCAACAGATCGTTACCATCCAGTTGGCTGTCAAACTGACCCGGCATTGAAAAGGCTGATTCAACTTGCGGTATTGTCAACATGCTTTCAAATTGCTGCTCACGATATTGCTGAAAATCATGGTTCAGTTCGGCAAAACGCCTTGAAATCTGTTGATTTATCTTTTTGATCCCTTCCGAAATTTTTGGGTAGAGTTGCTGATTTACCCACGCCTTCAAATCATTTTCCTCTTTTTGAATGGTTGCTGCAACCGTGGTGTGGTCAAGTTGTGGCATTGATTCTATTTTGCGAATGATACTGTCTCTGCGTTGTTGCATGGCTGAGCTAAGGCCTTTCAACAGCTCATTTTGATACGATTCAAACTGTTGACGTGTTTGGGCCTTGATGTCTTCTTTTTGACTCAAAAGCTGATGTTCCTTCTGTTTGAAGTCGTTCAATCGTCTTTCGAGACTTTCCAGCGTATCGCCTAAATGATTAAACTGTATTTTCACCTCTGTCATTGTCGTTTCAATGACTTCATTGCTTCGCTTAATGGCCTGCTTAAGAAGTAACGCACCTTTTTCGGCCAGTAGAAACTGTTCAAAGGCTTCTTCAAATTGTTCAAAAGGAATCTTGTAACTGGGCTCAATTTCTCTATTTTTGACTTTTTGTACCAGCCGCTTGCGGGATGAAAGACCGAACACCTTTATACTTTGTTCTTTAGCATTGGTGAGTTTTCGGACATTTTCTTTCACATAACCAGAAATGCGCTCTCTGTTTTGTGATTCCACCAAGTCGATCTTGTTTAACACATAAAAAACTTTCCCTAGATCAGCCTGATAAATATGTTCTCTTAAAAAACTTGTTTCTGAAGCGGAAAGCGGCTGCGTTGGATCCAGTAATAATATGGCTGCATCTGCTTTTGGTAGGAATTCGTAGGTGATGTTTTCTCCTGTCTCATTGATATCATTAACGCCTGGTGTGTCAATGATCATACACCCACGTCGCCCAATTTCCGTTGGCCAGTATACTTCAGCTCTTTCAACCATCGATGCATTCTCCTGATACTGATCTTCCAGCGCGGTAATCCATTCTTTCAATTCCTCATTTTCAACATTTCGGGTAGAGCCATCTTTCATCTTCAGGATTACTCTAGGAGTTTCGCTGTAATGTACCATTGTTAAAGTAGCCGTTGTCGGCAACACATCCATGGGTAATACCATGTCGCCCAGCAAAGCATTCACAAACGTTGATTTTCCACGACTAAACTCACCAAGCACCACTACCTGGAAAACATTGCTCTCAATTCTTTGAATTGATTCATTAAAACCCGTTGCGTCATAACCCAGTTTCTTTGTGATGTTTTCAGCTTCTCTGAGTCTTTCGACAATGTGTTCTTTCATTTTTTGAAAATCATGTAGCGTCTCGTATTCTCCCCGATACCATAAAGTTCGGTCGATTTCTGCTGGTATAATTGCTTCTTCCATGGATTGCTGAGATTTGGGAACAGGCGCTTCCAGCAACTTGGCCTGTAAGTCTTTACTTTGGGAAGTGGTTTCTTCTACAATATTTCCCACTGTTTCAGATGTTTTTTGCTTGCCAAAAAACTTTTTAACTTTTCCAAACCAGCCTTCCTGAACCTTTTCATTTTCTTTGGAAGCTTGGTTTGTCTGATACGATTCTTCCAGCGCAACACTCACCCTATTTAACACTTCCGGCAGTTGCTTTAGATCATCAACCACTTTTTTGGCCGTATCATATGATATTTCATCGTCACCATGTGCCGCACGATTGCCTGTGTGAATCACTCTTTGCATCCAGGCAAACTCTTCGCTGCTGATAGATTGATCAGCTTTCAATAAATGTATTCTTTCCATGAGTGATGGTTGTTGTCCCTGAATGTCATCACTCTTTTGCATCACTGCTTTTAAGCTCACTTCCAAGGTTCTTCGGCTGGCGATCACTGATGTGACAGGACTGATTTCAACCGTCTTTTCCGCTTCCTGATACGCATTCAAATAGAGTTCCATTACTTTTTCCAGCTGATTATGTTGCGTTGTTTGCACCATAAATCTATTCGCCACCCCTCCATCATGGATTTGATGTTATTTGATTATGCCTGCATGATGAAACTGTGCTGGCATTTTGGACATGTCACCTTAACGGATTTATGTCTCTTTGGCAACTTCAGCGTTGTGTCACACTTATGACAGATGATCATGATGGTGTTGTCCATGTATCGATTCAGTGTGGCTGCATACCCGCCTTCCGTCTGCCAATTGAAAAGCTCTTTTGCTCTCATAACCGTCCATGGATGGGTATTGCCCATAACCGAAAAGAGTTTTGCTGCTTTATCCATGCGCTCGTAATCATAATCTTCGAAAGCCTGGGCTTGTCTTTTGAAGGATTCAACGTTGACCTTGTCATAAAAACGCTCTGGCAGACCTGCTATTTTCATGAGGGTGGTTGTGCTTGCATCAATGTTCTGAGCTGTTAGCAGCCCTGCCCGGTCTGCCGTAAACTCAGACATTCGATACCAGTGTAATAAAGCAAGTGTTATGGCTTGTGCCGCCAATTCACCCACACCAAAGGTGACATACCCAAGACGTTTTCCAATTTCTGGCAGCACCATACTGATTTGCCGGTAAAGCATGTGATTGCTCTTAATATGACCCAGCTCGTGACCGAACAAATACATGAGTTCATCATCTGTAAGTAAATCAAGGCATCCTGAATGAAACACCAACGCCGGTTCTTCAATGCCTGCTACAAAGGCATTCACGCTGTAATCATACTTGATATATAGAGCCGGAATTTTTTCCATCTCCATGATACGACACGAGTTTAGCAGCATCCGATGAATTCTGGGAAAGTTGTCTTTGTCTACTTGCAGGTAGCTTCCGGCAAACTGCATCTTATATAGTCTTTCCGCCCAGTGTTTATAGAATGCTTTAACCAGTGTGTCAAACCCTTTTGCCTTTTTTAGCTGTTCCAGTGCCATCCTGTCGAAGCGGTGTTCATATTCGAAAGGTTGGAGTCCCTGAAGTATAATTCTACCCATGCCTCATTCACTTCCATCCGTTGATCTTCACCTTATTAGTCGTTATACTATAGATGCTTTGAGCACTTGATAGGCCGTCATGATATTGCGGCTTCTTGTTGTGGCTGCTTCAATGACGATCTCTGGGCACCCACCCTTGACTAGTTTTTCTACATTATAGGATTCAAGGAGTGATGCTTTCTTTGACTCCAATTCTTCCACTGTGAATGGTTGACTTAAACCCATAATTTCAGCACTTTCTTGCATATCCATGGCTTCTGTTATGTCAATATCATCAAAACCTGGTGCTTCCATTTCCTGATATGCCATCTTCTCTGCTTCCAATTCCTCAATGTATTCCATAAAGGTTTGGACAATGTTGTTCGCAAAAGTCTCAAGTTTTTCTTCACGGTTTTTTTCCCCGCCATCAAAGTTGCTTCCGCTAATACCGATGTAATCTGCGCCAATGGCATCCCAAAAATCATTGGCAGCAAACAAAGTAGGGTCTTGTTGCAGTTTTTCCAGAGCTTTCAAGAACAATTCTTCCATTTCCACTTGATCTTTTTCGGTATCTCGGTATTGTTCAAACATGCTATCTAAAATATAGTTTGCATATATTTCCAGGTTTCGCTGTACATGTTCTTTGTTGATGGTCTTGTTGACAATTCGCTTGGTTCCTCTTATGGAGGCATAAACCAACGATCTTACAACCCAGATTCCTACAAAGAACAGGATTGCCAGCAGTAAAAGCATACCTTCCATTGTTTACATCTCCTTCCTATTTCAATTCCCCGTTCGCAATCATTTCGTATGCACGATTGATTTCAATCACCCTTTTATGTAACAAAGTCACGAGGTCTTCCGGCATTTCAAGGTGAGCGTACTTGTCTGGATGGTATTTTAGGATCTGTTTTCTGTACTGCTTTTTTACAGTATAAATATCGTCTCCCGGCTTGCAGTTTAGCATTTCGTATGGTGACAACGGCATTTCATTCTCTTCCAACTCATTTGATTCTTTAGTATGATTGTTCTCTTCACCTGGTGAAGCGCTTTCTTTGGAATAATCTCTTTGTGCAACGTATTCTTTCTTTTCAAGCTCAGGCAAAAACAAAATGATGAGCAGTGCAATAAAGTGTAATAAACCCCCTAAAACAAGCCATGCAAAAACATTGCGATTTTTCTTGCTTGCTAGTACTGCACATCCGATTGCCGTGAAGATGAGTAAAAAATACAATCGATACACTCCTCTCAGATTACACAATGGTACTTCCGCTTTATGCAAGCATTGACCATTCATTATTATAATCTCTTGTCTGATTGATTTTATGTTTTTCCAGCCTGATGATGGTCTTCTCCTTGGCCGCGCCATCTTTCCCACATTTCCTTTGGTTTCGAGAACACACTTTCCACCTTTTCTTTGCTGTAGGTAAAAGCGTCTTCTGCATTCTTTTTTGTCAGGTTCACGGTGGCCTGACGGATCCGCACTGCGTTATCTTTCACCACCAAGCCCAGCAAGCGACAGGCCTGAAGCGAGGCTAATTTTCGAACCAACCGCCGTTCCGGAGCCGCCAGGCTTCCCATATATTGCTGGGCAATGAGCCCCACCCGGAGGGTGAGATAGGCGTTGGCAATGCCCTGGGCGGTGGAATTGATGATCAGGTTCACCGCTGCTGTGGCGCCGGGCACCAGGGAGGAAAAAAGGGAGCCGAAGATGGTGGTCATAAGAGGTTCCAACTGCTCGTCCATTAACTCTAAATCGTCGATTTCCCTGGCCAGGAGTACCGTTGCCCCCACATTAAAGTACAGGGCCGCCAACTGGCGGAGCCCTGGCCTTTGACGGTACAGGTGGGCGATGTGCCAGATGAGGCGAGTAAGGCTTATGAAGACAAAGAGGCCGTCAAGGCTGCCATTTTGAATGATGGCGGTGGTGACAAACACCTGGGAAGCGGTGTCACGACTCTTAGTTTCTGCACCTTTGTTGAGAAAAGCCAGCTGTTCCAAGAGAACTTCTTCTGGTGCGTCCTGGGGCAGAAGGCTAAAACCTGCCTTTCGCAGTGCCGGATTGTCATTCAACTGGAGAATCAGGTCTTTTCGGTACAGGCGCCGGCCTTCCGCGTCTTTCTCCTCCGGCAGGGGTAGGGGACGGGGGAGTGTCATAAAGGCGTAGAGGGGATAAAGAATGCCGTACCCGATGATGCCTGCCAGAAGCAGTAAAAACCCTTTGCCAAGCAGGTGGTGCTGCGCATTAACCTGCCGGTACATCCCCATCACCTGGCCAATAAACATAATGAGTCCCAGGAGCAGCAGGGCTGTTAAGAGCAGCTTAATTATTTTCCATGTTTTGTATTCCACCAACACCTCTCCCTTCCGTACCGATTTGTTTCCTTGGACTAATCCATTGACCTTTTATGATGGTCATTTCAGTTTTTTGCTGTAGAAAAGGCCGGTTCCAGGTACTCCCAGGGACAGACGTTTGCCCCTTTTCCCAATGGTAAATTTGGCTCCTCTTGGTCCGAAAGACAGGGAAGGCCCTGATTTACTCATGTTCAGGGTAATGCCTTTGGCGATTTTTTTTCGTTTGAAAAACCGGAGGCTCATTAAAATTTTCCTTTCCAGTTTATTGTTGATTGATGGGCACAGTAAGCAGTTGGCCATCAGTCCATGCCCAGGACCCGGTAAAATCCCCAGGTGCCAGGGATCACCCGGTGGGTATGGGCCTGGCGGCGCTGGTCTTCCAATTGCTGTTTCATGGCTTCTTTCAGGCTGTCTATTGCGCTGCCACCTGCCAGGTAGCCATGGTAAAAGGCGGCGGCTATCTGTTGGGCATGCCTGTCGGTTACCGGCTGCAGGGTGGCCACCACCTGACGGGCACCGGCATGGGAAAAGAGGTTGGCCAGTGAATAAGGGGGCTCTTTCAGGGGTGTTTCTCCCATGGCGGTCTGGCAGCCAGAAAGGAACACCAGCCGGGCTTTCAGGGGGACTGACAGGAAGTGCCGGCTCATGATTTCCCAGATGTGGGTGGCACCTTCTTCTTCTTTGGCCATGAGCATGCCCACGGTGTCCAGGTCTGACAGGGTCCAGACTTCTCCCGGCGGGCGGTGTGCGTAGCGGTTCAGAAAATCTGTCTGGAAGGAAAATCCGTGGCCTGCCCGGTGGACCAGGTCTGCCTGGGAAAGTGCCTGGGTTAAGGCGGCGTCTTCCACCGAGGGGGAAAGTTCTGTCAGCTGGCAGTCTTTCTTGGACAGCTGACTCCTTACCTGGAAGGCTTCCCGGCGAATGGCCTGTGCCGGCGGGTACTTCACATCATGGTGAAGAAGGGGCGCCTGGCTTTGGTCCCACAGGAGAAGGGCCTTCGTCGGCTGTTTCTGGGAGGGGGGTTCTTTCACCAGGTCATGGGGGCTTTCTAAATAGATGGTGGTCTGTGTTTCCAGCACCAGCTGGTGCTGGTGGTTTTCCAGAAGGTCAAAGGGCAGATCCCAGAGAAAATCATCTGGCAGGATAACGAGCTTGTCTGGTTCAGCGCCGGTTTCCTCCCGGTATAACTGGAGGGCGGGGGCCACCAGGTGCTGGTACAGCTCCTTGGCCGTTTCATGGTAAAGGGCTTCTTCTTTGTCCCGCCATGCCTGGATCAGTGTGTCCAGTTGGTCCCGCAGGGTTTCTGCCCTGGGGATTTTCAGCAGCTGGTGATGGCCCTGGGAGGTGAAAAGGCTTAACACCAGGTAAGGGGCCTCTGGTGGCTCCTGCAGGGCGGTTTCATCCAGGGTACGGGGGCGGACCAGGTGGTAATCCATCATCAGGGTGTTGGCGGGCAGGTGGCTTCTCAGGGTCTCTGGCTCCGGTAAAAGCAGGGTGCCACCAGCGGTATGGGTGTGGACCAACCCTTTAAAAACCGCCAGGTGGGACTGGAGCTGGGAAGATGGCCGGCAGCTGTCGGGTGTCTCAGGTTCTTCCCGGCTTCCCGCCCAGCGGGCCAGGATGGTTTCACTGGCTTTCAGGCCGTAAAAGTAGAGGTGGAGCTGGTCTTGTGCCTGAGGGAGGGCGGCCATCAGGTCATAGGCCCGCCGGGCCCCTTCCTGGTAGGTGGCTTCTGCAGAATCCTGATCCCCGACTTTTTCGTAGGCCATGGCCAGGTCCGGGTATTCCATCAGGGACAGGATGCCGTCGAAATAAAGGGTGTGTTTTTTCCCTTCAAGGCTGGTTTTAAGGTGGTGAATGGCTTCCTGCCACTGGTGCTGCAACAGGGCGATGATGCCAAGGTGGTGGTGTAGTGAGGGGTACAGGGGGCGCTGGTGTTCCTGGCTCCAGCGGAGTACCTCTTGGTAGTTTTCCCGGGCTTTTTGGAGGCTGCCTTCTTTCCAGTGACAGGCGGCCCTCAGGAGAAGCTGTTCTTCCATGTCCAACCGACTGGGGTAGGGTGGGTCATACCCATCTGAAAGCACTGCTTCCACCTTGTCCAACAGCTGGTGGGCCTTATCCACCTCTTTTCCCTGCAGGTACAGGCCCGCCAGGTGTCCCATGGCGATCATAGCTTCCGGTCCCTGGGTTTGGCCGGCAATGGCCAGCCCTTCCAGCGCTTTTGTCAGGCACTCTTGGGCCTGGCGGGGCTGGCCGGTGAGCATGTGGGTCTGGCCCAGGGGGAGGTAAAGTTCTGCCTGCTCAAAGGCAAGGCGGGCCGATCCCTGGGTTCTTTTTTCAAGGATGGTTAAGGCTTTTGTCAGGTGGTGGAGTGTCTGGGGGTAATTTTCCTGGCAAAAGGCGTCAAAGCCCCGTTGCCGGTGGTCATTCAGATCATTTTTCATGCCCCGGCTCCTCCAGGTACACCAGGTGGTCCCCCGGGGGCAGGTCTGTTACCTGGGCTTCCCAAGCATGGTCAGGGGGGCTTCCCAGAGGTGTAAAGGTCACAGTGAGTTTGCGGGGTGGTGTTTCGGTGGAAACGGCTTGCAGGTAGACTTCTGGCAGCTCTTCTTCCAGAAACCCTTCCAGTCGGATCCGCAGGATATTGTCATGGGTGGCTATGCTGACGCTGCGGTCCCCGGTTTGGGACACTCCCATGAGTTCGGTGGTGGTATCCCCGGTGTCTTCACCCCGGAGGACCACCGGTGCCAAGTGCAGCTGGGGTGCGCTGTGGTTGCCCCAGTCTTTCAGGGCCTGGCCCATGCTTTTTAACCGCAGGGTGTTTTCATGGACGCTGATGTGGAGGACGCTTAACAGGGAGCGCTGGTGTGTGTTTAGGGTACTGCCCCATTTTTGCAGCAGTGTTTCCAGGCGGTTCAGTGCGTATGCCTGATGCTGGCAGGCTGGACACTGGCCCAGGTGGGTGTAAAAAAGGGCTGCCATGGTTTCTTCCAGGCAGCCCTTTCGTTCCTGTTCCAGCAGGTCTTCCATCTGCTGGACGCTATAACAGTCTTGGGTGGCTGACATAGGTTATTCCCCTTCCCTTTGGATGAGGTCAGTTTGCTTCATCAGATTTTTTTTCAGCCGCCTGGCCACTTTGTAGCTCCAGTCGGTGACGGCTTTTTCCAGCTTGTCTGCCCGGGTGTAGTCGGCCAGACGGGTGTGTTTGCTTGGAGTATGGTGAAGGTTGTGTTCCCTGGCCCATGCGAGAGAAACGGTGTCACCAGCTTTTTGAAACAGGGTTTCAAGGAGGGTGTTCAGGGCAGGCTGCAGAGCCTGAAAACAGGTGCTGACTTCTTCATGGTTCAGATGGCTTTTTTGGCTGTAATGGCCGGCTGCCTGGCGGTGGAGACTGCCCAGGGGGAGGTGGCCCTGCTGTTGGGCGGTTTTGGCCGGGTAGCCGCTGGTCCGCTCACTGGTGTCTTCGCTGCAGTGGATCACCCGGCTGTAGAGAAAGGCCAGTACCTGGTGAGGGTAGCCCCCTTCTGTCATCAGGGTGCGCAGGAGCCGGGTGTACCATTCTTTTACTTCCTCTTCTTCCATTTCGTCCAGGGTGGCGGCTTCTGCGCTGAGTACCTGGAGATGGCAGTGGTCCAGGTTCTTTATTTCCAGGAGGATGGGCTCTTTACTCCGGGTGCGGCGCCAGTAGTTGATGACTTCGTACCGGGCAATGGCCAGGAGGTAGGATGCTTCTGTGCCTTTGGCCGGATCAAACTGTTCCCAGTGCTGCCAAGCTTTGAGCCATACTTCTTGGGAGATGTCTTCTGCCAGCTGGGTGGAAACGGTCCGGGAACGCAAAAAACCGGTGATCATGGATTGATACCGGTTCATTAGTATATCAAATGAAGGGGGTGTCCCCTGTTGTTGGAGGTTGATGGAATGGCTTCTGTCAGCGTCTGCACAAGTCATGATATCGGCTCCTCAAGATGCAAAAGCATACTTGTTGTCTACCATTAGTTATATCAAAATGACTTTTGTCCCGCAAGCCTTTTTCATGGCTTATTCAGTGGGTTCACAGACGCTTTTTCCTGCCCTCTTCTGACGATACATTTCCCGGTCTGCCTGGTGAATCAACTGCCACAAGCAGGGTGGTTCTTCCACCAGACCCGTGGCAAATCCCACACTGACGCTGAATTTTCCCCATTCTTCCGGCTGTTGGTTATACAGGTTTATACGCCTGATCACTCGCTGCCATATTTTAAAGGCTTCTTCTCTTCCCATTCCTGTGAAAAAAAGCAGAAACTCGTCACCTCCATACCGAAAAAACATGTCCTGACTACGAATTTCTTCCTTAACCAGTGTTGCCATGAGGCTGAGGGCTCTGTCTCCCGCCAGGTGTCCATGGGTGTCATTAATGCCTTTTAATCCGTCCAGGTCCATGAAGCATACGGTGACCTGCTGGCCCCCATAAATCCGCTTATTGGTGTGCAGCGGCAAAAAATCATGGAAGGCTTCCCGGTTCATGGCACCTGTCAAGGGGTCTTTGGTTGAGTATCTACCAAAGGTTATTTGCCGTTCGCCCTTTCGTTTACGCCTTTTACGGGGCAGGTTCATTCGCATCCGCTGTTGTCTTTTCATGAAGTTTCCTCTCCTGTCTGCTGGTATTACCTGTTGCTAGACTCCAAAGGTGTCTTTTCCGCCAAAAAGAAAATAAATAACGGCGATGATCAAGAGGCCCAAGAATCCTCCCGGGATGATCATTGCCAGCAGGATTCCCCCTGCGATGGCGATGAGATAGCCCATCACTTCACCTCCTTCCCCTTTCTTTTTTCAAGATATCTCTAATCCCCTGCCAATGCCCATAGAATAAAGAAGATCAACAGTAAAGGCAGACCGATAGGGCCTGCCAGGATCATGGCCAGAATCATGATGACGATGAGTGCGCCCATTTCTATTCCTCCCTCATATTGATGGATTTGGCTTTCTTGGATGGTGATTCTGTTTTCTGCCTGTCCTTTTACCGGATGTGCTTACCTGGTAATACGCAGGGTGTGCCCTGATATCGCGGGGGTTTTTATATTTTTTTCGATGATCTCTTCAAATGCATCCAGCACCTTGTCATGAGGGTATTCACTCTGCGATCTTTCCACTGTGCCATCACCTACTCGTTTCTTTTGCCTTTTTTCCAGACATCTTCTGTTTTACAGTCTCTCTGCTTCACGTTTTCGCCTTTCCGGTTCAATTACTCCTATGGCAACACGGGCTACCTGCACGCTTATAATGAACGCAAAAAAGTACCCAGCTTGGTTGCTGGATGCTCCCGGGTGCTTACCCTCTACCCTGCTCAATAAGTGGTGAACTCATATTACCGTTGACTTAGAACAAACGTTCTTGCATGCTGTAGGTCCGAGGTGAATGTGGTGGATCAATATGCCTAATAACAAAGCTTTGAAACAAAGTCCCAAAGAAGTTTTCTTTCATGTGGATGTGAACAGTACCTACCTATCCTGGGAAGTCGTTGACCGGCTGCAGCATGGAGCCAAAGAAGACCTGCGTGATGTCACTGCGGTGGTGGGTGGGGATGATGCCTGCCAGGAACAGCAGGGCTGTGAAGAACAGTTTGATAATTTTAATTCAGTTTCAGAAATTCATTTTGAAAGTTTAAGAGAAAAACCATACTGCCAACGTAGTACTCAGTGAAAGGAGCTGAGAGGATGACCTTTTCAGAGAATGAGCTCATATCTGAACTAAAAAAGCGGAATCTCAACGCTTATGAAACCCTTATGGCCACCTATACCAAGCCTGTTTATTATGTGATCTACCGTATTCTCAATATCGGCAACAGCAAGGAAGATATCGAAGAATGTGTCTCAGATGTCTTTCTGGATGTCTGGTTGAAAATCGATGAATTTGACAACACAAAAGGCACCTTCAAAACCTGGGTGTTGATCCTTGCCAAGTACAAAGCCCTTACCTACAAGCGCAAGTTGAAGAAGAATCAGGTGGAGCAGATTGATGATTACCAGCTCGAGGAATCTGTTGCCACTGAAAGCCAGGTGATCGACAGAGAAACCCAGCAAAAGCTGTTGGCTACCATTGAAAGCTTTAATGACATCGACCGGGAGCTGTTTATTCGGCGCTATTACTTCAACGAGAAAATCGAAGACATGATGCGCATTTTCGGATTAAGCCGCTCAGCGGTTGACAACAGGCTCTTAAGAGGCAGAAAAGTGATCAAGGAGGCTTTGTTCCATGACTGAAAAACAATTACAGGCGTTCATGCAACAGCTTGATAATGATCTATTGGATGAAGAGCTTCACCCTTCCATGAGTGACCTGGAGATCGATGTTGACGCGATCCGCCAAAAAACCTTTGCCAAATTGAATAAGGAGCGATTAAAAATGAAACGCAAAAGACTTTATCCTCTACTGGCAGCATCATTAGTGGCTGTTGTATGTGTCAGCAGCGTGTATGCTTCCGATATTTCAGATTTTGTTAAATCATTCTTTCCTCAAAAAGCCATCTATTCAACCATTGTGGCAGGCGAAGCCTTCTACCTTGAAACACCGCTGCCCCTGGATGGATCAAACAAGCTGGAAACCGTGATGTTCACGGAGACTAGTCTGGAGATGACGCTAACCTTCCCATTGGCCGAAGACAAGCTGCCAGAGATCACCATTGTCACTGAGGAAGGTCATCACTACAAGCCGGGCGGCTATGGTTACGAAGGTGACCACCTGCTCCTCAGCTTCTGGAATGAGACCGATGAAAACTATCTTTTCGCCCCCACCAATGCCTTTGAAATGATCATTGAAGAGAACAGCTATGCTGTCCGGTTAACCGAAAGCACCTCTGTGGTGAATAACGGGGAAATCAAAGCTGCCGAAAATACCCCCATCGACTGGATCAGAGTAGGCTATCAGAAAACAACTGATGGCGTCCATCTCTTAACCAACTTCGACGACCCTGAACTGAGATTGGTGAACATCGGGGAACCAGAGTATCAAGACGTGACGCAGATGTTTATCAATGAAAGTGAAACCAGCATTATCGGTTCCAGTACTTCTCCCATGGTTAAACCGCTGCTGGGTTATGACGATGAAAACAACGTCTATCCCTATTCAATGGTGGAAAATGCTGTCGGCAGGCCCATCACCCAGTTCCAGGCGCAAGTTCCAGAGGGCAAAAGAATTCAGCTGAAGATTCCCAGCCTTATTGTTGGCTACCAAAAGAGCTTTGACAGCTTTGATGTGACCATTCCTGAAATGAATGAAGGCATCATTCTCGACCATGAAATAGACCTGCAGCTGCAAAAGATGGTTCTGCAACACATCAAAAGAACCTCCTCAACAACAGCCGAATTAACATTCGCTGTCAATACAGGTGGCTCCAATGGCGTTACTGTTCGTGATGTGGATTTTTACAGCAAAGATGTTGACAGCGGCGAAAGTGTGTGGAAGGGCAACACCTGCACCATGACCATCACCTTTGAAGAAGACATGGCAAGTGCTTCATTCGATGTTAACTGGCCAAACTTTGAAGTAAAAGGCGACTGGACGCTGATGATTGAATAAACTGCTGTGATGATCAGGCTTGCTGCATGTTGTTACTGATGCTACACCTGCATAATAGATGATGATTGATAAGGATGACCCTGGGGATGCCTTCCCCAGGGTTTTTGATCATTCGAGAGATAGTATACTATTCCGTTAGATCCAGCACCGACATTAGTTTAATCCTTTTGATCAGCAGACATTTTCATGGTTCTCCTGTATAAGGGGCTCATTCCAAGCATTTCCCCGCATCCCTCATGGGCATAAAAGCAACAACCGCCCCCTATTTCTTCCTTCCCTTCTCCAGTTCCAGAAGTAGTCCGTTTCTTTGATCACGGATGATCAGGGGATGCCTCCTTTTTCCCTGATGAGTTCAAAGGCTTTTTCCCGGGGCTATGTTTACATTGTTTATCATATTGTATTGAGACAGAGGGCACCTGGCAAAGCTTTGGGGATAAAGCACCTAAAAAAGCACCCAGCTTGCCCGCTGGATGCTCTTGAGTGGTTATCTTATTCAATGAGTCGCCGGTATTCTTGTCTTCCATCCACCACTGCGTAGACGATGACTTTTTTCTCTTCATGGTTCACCTTGTAAAAGGCCAGGTGCTTATCCATGATCACCACCCTGTATCCCTGCTTTTTCAGGATGGAATACCGTGGTACATGTCCTGATTCCGCCAGGTCTTCTAATCTTTCAATGGCTTTTTCCATTTTATCCAGGTATGCCAGTACAACCATCACATCACCTGATTCATCTGCAATGTAATGGATCATGGAGCGGATCTGGTCTTCTGCCTTATCAGTCTTCAGGATCTGGTATTTCATTTGTTTTCCCTTTCCTGCAAAGACTTTCTCAGATCTTCAAAAGTTTTTTTAATAGGCCCAACTCTTCCGTTAGCCACATCATCTTCTGCGTCAGCCAGGGTTCTGAGAAGCTCCAGCTCTGCTTTCATCTGATAATAATCCTGCAGCCCCAGCACCGCAGTGTCTCCCCGGCCATTGACGGTAATGATCACCGGCTCTCTGTTCTCTTTACAATACTTGGAAATCTCGCTGTACCGGTTCCTCAGATCTGAAGATGGTCTTATGGAAGGTTCCATCACCATCACCCCTTTCAGTATATAGTCATATTATATCGTGATTCGACTATACACATCACGTATTATCGCAGGGCATTTCTCTTTACTTCAGGGCAATGTAAATATCAATGTCGGCCTCTTCCCAGTCACTGTTCAGATACTCTTCAAAATCTCCGGTGAAGCTTCTGTCCAAATCCATTTTCCAGATTTCTCCCCAGGCTTCTGCCACGGCAGTGACCATGTGACCATGCACCGAAAATTTGGCGTATTTGCCTGCGGGAATGGTCTTCACCGTCAGCTCATCATTCTCGGCCTTTGACACTTCATTGCCCGCGGTAACGCAGTATTGGTCTTCGGTGTAGTCTGAGTAAAGGCCGATGGCGTAATCGTTGACTTTGTTTTTGATGGTGGCATTCACACCGCCCTGGTACAGCTTTTCCCAGAGTCCGCCGATCATTTCAGCCATTTGGGGATCGTTGTTGCCGGCAACGCCGCTCACTCCCACCACGGTTTTTTCTGCCAATGTGACGATTTCATAGTTCATTTTCAATAACCTCCCTGTACTTGATAAGGTCATTATATCGTCCCTAATAAGACAGCTGTATGTCATATTAAAAAAGGTTATTCATACTTTTTCAACATTTTTTCAAGCTCTTGTTTCATTGAGGCCCGCACATCCGCCGGTTCCAGAATTTCGCAGTGGCTGCCGAAGGTGGTGATGTAGTGGTACAGCCACGGCCCTCTGGGGTACTTGATTTCGGCAATGAAGCTGCCGTCTGCCAGCTGCTGATAGCTGTCAAACTCATCGTACACCCGAAAGGCCATGGCTGAGGAAATCTTCAACTTCAGCTGCACAAAGGTTTCCTGAAACCGGGTTTCCTGGGAGAAGATCTGTTTGGGCGACGGACGCTGAAAGGTTTCGTCTTTTACCTGCAGCTCCTGGATACGCCTTAATTTAAAGAAGCGGAAATCAGCCTGAGACAGGCAGTACCCGTACACATACCAGGCCCCGCTCTTGAAACAGAGTTTTAAGGGTTCGGCTTTTCGCCTGGTGGTTTGTCCCTTGGCACTGTTGTAGGAAAAGGCAATGACCCGCTTGCCCAAGATGGCGGCCTTGAGAATGTTGAAGGTTTCAATTTCTGTCTCCCCATTTGCCCAGGAAGAAAAGTCGATTTCGATCCAGTCGGTATCTGAATCGCCAAACAAACTGCTGAGTTTTCCCAGAGCTGTGTCGGTTTTCCCCTGGTTCACAGCGCTCATCGCCTTCAGAGAAGCCATGATTTCTTCTTTTTCTTCATCGGTGATCATGGCTTTGTTCAGCACAAATTCAGGCAGCAGGGAAATGCCCCCGCCCCGGCCTTTACTCATGTAAACGGGAATACCTGCCGCTGAGAGGGTTTCGATATCCCTGAAAATGGTTCTTGTAGATACTTCAAACCGTTCCGCCAACTCTTTGGAGGTGACGGTTTTTTTATCCAGCAACAGATAGATGATTTCAAACAGGCGATTGATCTGCATGTACCCACCCCCTGTCAGTATACCCCGATGAACAGCCTGCCACAAGCCGATTCTTTTCAGAGGAAGTTCTCAAGTCTCTGAACTGTAGCACCATGAAACATCCATCACCACCCAACAGCAGCCTGTGAAACCGGCTGCAATCCTTTGAAGCTGTCAGTAACCCTGTGAAACATGGTGGATTCTTTTTCGTCTTTGTTGATAGAATGAAAGTGATTCACCACCATTCCTGTGAGGAGATGTTTTGGATGAAAAAAAGTGTTCTGTCACTGATTGCTGGCATCCTTTGTCTGGCGTTACTGTTCTCTACACTGACGGCCTGCGGAAGAAACCCGGACCCGGGAGAAGATAATCCCCCGCCGCCGGAAGAAAGCACTGCCCCCGGGGATGAAGCCTCGCCCCCTGCACCTGTTTCACCGCCCCTGGCGGTGGCCGCTTCCTTTGCTTCTTATCAGGAGGTTCCAACGGCCTACACCCCACAAGTACCCGCTTATACCGTGGCGCCGGACCTGTCCAACATCACCAATCTCAGCGATTTTGAGTTTTCCCCCGCCGCCATGCGGCTGCTGGCAGAAAACGGCTTTGTGGTGGTGCCCAACGACTATTATCAGGAGTTTTTTGTGGTGTACGAAACGAATCTGTATGAGCCGCTGCCCAGCTTTATCACCACCGATTCCATGCTTCACAACTATCATCTGTTTTTCAGTCATTTGCTGCGGGTAACGGAGCGGGAACACCTGGTGCCAGAGCTGAAAGCCCTGACAACAGCCATGATGACGGCCACAGAATCTCAGGCTGCCGCCCTGGAAGGCACCGACTGGCACAATGCCGCCCTGCGAAACCTGGCCTTCTTGGCGGTGGCAGGAAGACTGCTGGACCCGGCCATGCCGGTACCTGAAGCAGTGCAGCCGGTGGTGGCGGAGGAGCTGGCCCTCATTGCCGCCCATGAAGGCATCACCATTTCGCCGATGATGAACCTGGGACAGCAGCAGTCTGAGCTGGATGCCCTGCAGGAAGATTATTCCCAGTACATTCCCCGGGGCCACTACGCCACTGATGATGCATTGAAATCCTATTTTCAGACCATGATGTGGTATGGCCGCATGACCTTTCGCCTGAAAAACGAGGATGAAACCCGCTCGGCCCTGCTCCTTACCCTGGCCCTTTCAGAGGAAGACAAGCTGACCCGCTGGGACCGGATTTACCAGCCCACCAGCTTCTTTGTGGGAGACAGTGACGATCCCAATGTGATTCAGTTTCAGGAACTGATGTACCGGATTTACGGCAACCAGGTGACGGCGGCCCAGCTTCCCGGTGATGCCGCCAAGTGGGAAGCCTTTCGAAAGGAAGCTGCCCAGCTGCAGCCGCCCCAAATCAATTCCATTCCCATTTTTGATGAAAGCCTTCACCCGGACCGGGAGGCTGAAATCACTGGCTTCCGTTTTATGGGCCAGCGTTTCACCCTGGATGCCGCCGTTTTTCAGCGGCTGATTTACCGGGAAGTGGGGGAAAACAGCCAGGGACAGCGGCGGATGCTTCCCAAAGCCCTGGATATTCCCGCCGCCCTGGGTTCCCAGGAGGCTTACCAGTTGCTGGAGGCCGCCGGGGAGACAGATTATGACGGGTATGTAGAAAACATGACCAAGCTGCAGACTCATTTTGATAATGTGCCACCCCAGTTCTGGAGCGGCACCCTGTACCAGGGATGGCTCTATACCCTGGATGCCCTGCTCACCACCCCAGGGGAAGGATACCCCTCCTTTATGCAAAACCAGGCCTGGACCCGGAAAAACCTGAACACCTTTCTGGCCAGCTGGACGGAGCTGAAGCATGACACGGTGCTTTATGCCAAGCAGGTGTATGCCCAGATGGGGGGCGGCATGGAGAACGAAGACGACCGGGGCTATGTGGAGCCTAACCCGGAGCTGTACGCCCGCCTGGCTTCTCTGGTGAGCATGACCCGGGAGGGTTTGGACCAGCGGGGCCTGTTGAGTCAGCAGGATGAAGAGAGCCTGGAACGTCTGGAGACATTGGCCCTTTCACTGAAAACCATGTCGGAAAAGCTGCTGGAAAACCAGCTGCTCACTGATGAGGAGTATGATCTCATTCGTTCCTATGGCGGCCAGTTGGAGCATTTCTGGCTGGAAGCCCTGCGGGATGAAGGGGTGGATCACCGTTCGGCCCTTTCTGAAAACCCTGCCGCTTTGGTGACTGATGTGGCCACCGATCCCGGCGGCCAGGTGCTGACAGAGGCCACGGGAACCATTTTTGAAATCTATGTGGTGGTACCGGTGGATGGCAACCTGCGGGTGGCCCGGGGGGGCGTATTCTCCCATTATGAGTTCCCCTGGCCCCTCAACGACCGCCTCACCAATGAAAAATGGCGGCACATGGTGGAAACCGGCGACACCCCTCCCCTGGCTCCCTGGACAGAAAGCTATGTAGCCCCATGAAACCCCTCAACACAGGGAAAGGCCCCCTCACCCCGGCGGGCTTAAAAACCCTGACACTGTTACTGCCGCTGTTGCTGGTGCTGTTATTAGTGCTGCCAGGTGAACGGGACCCAGATGCCGGAAAAACCACGGACAAAGATACTGACCAGGTATTGAGTGGCGTTGCGGTTGAAAGCTTTGAAGCCTTTAAGGCCCAGCGGATGGCTTTGCCTGAAACAGGGCCGCCCATCACCCTGGTGGCAGTGGGGGATGTGATGTTATCCCGCTATGTGGCCCGAATGGCCCGGGAACAAAATGACCCAGGCTACCCTCTGGCTCAGGTGAAGTGGCTGTTGCAAAGCAGTGACATCACCCTGGGAAATCTGGAAAATCCCCTGACACCGGGACGGGAAATCAAGGTGCCTGAAATGGTGCTGCGGGCTGACCCTGAGATGGCCCCTGCCCTGAAGGAGGCCGGTTTTACGGTGATGTCTCTGGCCAACAACCATGTGCCGGATTTCGGTCATCAGGGAGTGTTGGACACCATGCACCATCTGACAGCCGCTGGCATCACCTCCATGGGAGCGGGGGACAACGAGGCAACTGCCTATGCCCCCGGTTTTGTGACCGTTGAAGGAACCACTTTTGCCTTTCTGGGGTTTTGCAGTGAGGTCTTTCTGCCCCCGGGTTATGGGGCGGCAGACCATCCCGGGGTGGCTCTGATTCAGCAGGAAAAAATGGCGGCTGCCATTGCTGACGCCGCCGAAAAAGCTGATTTTGTGGTGGTTGCCCTTCATGCGGGCACCGAGTATGCCCCTGCCCCCGACGCCACCCAGGTGCAGGCTGCCCGCCAGGCGGTTGATGCGGGGGCCGACCTGGTCATCGGCTCCCACCCCCACGTGATTCAGCCCCACGAAGTGTACCGGGGGAAACTGATTTATTACAGCCTGGGTAATTTCGTTTTTGACCAGCTGTGGTCGGAAGAAACCCGGCGGGGGCTGGCGGTGCGGTTCACCATTCAAAATAACCAGGTGCTCCAGACAGAGCACTGGGAGGTCACCATGGACGATGAAGCCAGGCCCCAGGTGCAGGCGGCCTGGCTGGCGGGGGACCCCCTGCCGCCCCAGCGGCTTTTTCGGGAAGAGCAGCTTGATTTGAATGCCGATGGCCACCAGGAAACCTACACCCTGCGGGATGGCCGTCTCACCGTCACCGATGCCCACCAAGCTCTTCTGTGGCAGTCACCGGAAGACTGGTGGATTGATGATTTCTACACTGGTGACATTACCAACGACGGCCGGCAGAACCTGTGCCTGTCTGTGTGGCGGGAAGGCAGCTATGGCCCTTACCAGCCCTTTTGGGTGGAAGCCAATGATTCTCTGGTGCGCAACCATCTGTTCATTTACCAGATGGAACTCGCCGGAGAGCACCCTTCGGCAAAACCTTCCCTGAAGGCTGTCTGGCAGTCCTCTCATCTGGCCCGCCCCAATCACCGGGCTTTCATCGCCCAAGTTGACAGTGACGGCCTGAACCATCTGGTGGTGGTGCAGGGAGATTATGAAGACCCGCAGGCAGGTGAAATTGCCT
Organism: Anoxynatronum sibiricum; assembly: GCF_039414295.1. Lineage (NCBI taxonomy): Bacteria > Bacillati > Bacillota > Clostridia > Eubacteriales > Clostridiaceae > Anoxynatronum > Anoxynatronum sibiricum. The sequence goes on from NZ_JBCITM010000006.1 coordinate 27,944, forward strand.
TTTGGAAATGGAACGGCTGGGGGTTTTCCCCCAGCCGTTAATAAATCACCCAGCCATGAACTTCCTGACCATTTTCATCCACCAGCTGCAACTGCAGCCACAGGTTGTAATCGGCATCTGCCTCATAATCGGTGACATAAATCTCACCGTCGCTGGTGATTTCCCCCATGTAAATACCTTCAAAGGGATCAGACCAGACAGGGGTTCCAAAGGGAATATAGACATCGGTTAACCACAGCTGGTAGCCCAAGTCATACAGCGCCTGCAGGGTTTCGTCATACTCATGGTCACCTTCAAAATCGCCGTCAACACCTTCGGAAAATTCGGTAACGGTGATGAGATCCACCAGGGGGCCGGTAAACCCTTCGAACATGACATAATGGTCTTTGATCTGGTAGCTCATGAGATGAGACTGATTGGAGGCTCCAATTTCATCCCATTCCGGTTCACCGTAAACCTGACGCACCTCATCAAATGCCGCCTGGGAAGAAATCCCCGGCAGCTGGCGAAAGCCCAGGAAAATCACTTCCCGTTCAGCACTGTACTCATTGATCATGGCATAAAAATCATTGTATTCGTAGAAGGTGCCCCCTTCCCAGTAGAAGGTGCTGGCGGGCTGCCCGTGGCGCTGGAAGAGTTCCGCCTCGCTGATGCCCAGCAGGTCCAGGCGCCCTGTCTGGTTCAGGGCCCTGTAAAGATCCACGGGCACCATCGCTTCCTGCACCACTTCTTCCTGGGCAGGTTCCAGACCGGCAGCTTCTGTTTCTTCAGTCACTTCCGCCGGTGCTTCCGTTTGGGACACTGGGATTGACTGTGCTGGATCTGTACCACCATTGCCTTTGCCGCCTCCCAGGTTCATGCCCACCACCAGGGCAATGACCACTGCGGCAACCACTACCCCAATGCCCAGCAGCAGCTTTCCAGTACCAGGTTTGGAAGCCTGCCCGACAGACTGCCCCAGGGAAGGGGGTCCCTGATCAGAAGAGGATTCCTTTGGCAATTTCACCGGTGGAGGAAAAGAAGGTGCAGTGGCTGGCAGGGATGCTGGTGATGCCGAGGCCGAATAGGGTGCATCCTGCGGTGAAAGCGGTGAAACAGGTGAGCTTAAGGATGATGACTGGAGCGATTCCGGTGGTAAAGGCGGCGACTGAAAGGGGGGCGCAGGGACTGCTTCCTCTGAAGCCATGATCCCTGTGGCCAGCGCTTCCTGAAAAGCTTCCGCCGTCTGAAACCGGTCTTTTCCCATAACTGCCATGGCCTTCAGCAGTGCTGCCTCGGTACCCTGGGAAATGGCCACTCCCATGACTGAAGGTGGAATCAGTTCATCTTCTGCCAGTCTGTCCAGTGATTCCGGGGGCATCTGGCCGGTGATGGCCCGGTACATGGTGGCTCCCAGGGCATAGAGATCTGTCCAGGGGCCCTGGTGGCCTTTTGACCGGTATTGTTCTTCGGGGGTGAAGCCGGGCTTCATGATGATGGACATGCTGCGCCCTTTATCCTTCACTGCCTGACGGGCGGCTCCAAAGTCAATGAGCACGATTTGCCCCTTGGCTGTCATGAAAATATTGTCGGGGCTGATGTCCCGGTGAAGAATGCCGGCCCCATGAACTTCTTTCAGGGCTTCCAGCACGGGCATCATGATCATCACTGCCTGATCTGGCGGGATACGGTCTCCCTGCTCCTTCACATAGTCTTTCAAGGTGATACCTTCAATGTAGCTCATGACAAAGTATGCAGTTTCATTGGCTTTGAAAAAGTCCCGCACCGATACAATGTTGGGATGCCCTTCAAAACGGGCCAGGGTTTTGGCTTCCTGAAGAAACCGTTCCAGCCCGTCGTGGTAATGAAGCCCCAGGCTTTCAGTGTGGACGCTGACCTCCTGGCGGCCATGACTTCGGGAAGCCAGGTCTTGGGGAAGGTATTCCTTGATGGCCAGCTTCACATCCAGCATTAAATCCCGGGCCAGATAGGTGATGCCAAACCCGCCCTGACCCAGGGCCCTGCCCACCAGGTATTTTCCCTGCAACATGGTGCCCGGCGGCAAATGCATCTGTGAAAGAGGCCCCGCACCGTGCTCCCATCCGCATACGGGACAGATGATCTCTTCGTCCCGATCCCTCATGCATCCTCTACATACATACTCCTCATTTGTCATGCCTCATCGCCTTCTTTCATTCCCAAATTCAACTGTTCACTGTGATGATACCATACTTTCAGGCATGGCAATCAACCTTTATGCAAAGCTGTCATCACAGAAACGGCTGAGGGTTTTCCCCCAGCCGTTAAAGATCATCATGTGTCCAGAGACTGATGATTTTTCTTATGAAGGCTTACCGGAAGCCGCCGCCTCCGCCACCGCCTCCGCCGCCACCACCGCCGGAGAACCCGCCTCCACCGCCGCTGCCGCTGGAGCTGCTGGAGGACTTCACTGCATCTCTGATGGAAGTGCTGAAGCTGCTTTCAGCTGCCTGAACAAACTGGTTCATCTGCTGATACTGGAGCATGCCGGTGCCCATGTACCAGGTGGCCCCAAAGTGATAGCCGTTCTGCTCCATGTTGGGAAAGACCATTTGAAGCTGTTTCATCACTTCCTTGGCCACCCCCAGGGGAATGGCATACACCAGGTAGTGTTCCCAGATCACCAGGGCAGGAATCTCCCGCTGGTCCATGAGGGAAAAGTCTGTCAGAAACTTGCGAAAAGCCTTCCACCGGTGGTAATCTTCCAGGCCCCGTTTTGAAAAGCGCTGCATGGAGGCCAGCAAAATAAAGGCAATGACCCCACTGAGAATGGCGGTGAATCCCAGGAAGAAAAGCTCAAACCGGGCCATCACTGCAATACCGGCGGCCACCAGAACCACCCCTGCGACCACCTGCAGGGCATACCAGCCCAAAGTGGGATCTTCAAAAAACTGGTGCTTTGCCGCTTCATTGCCCACTTTTTGGCAATATTCATGATATCCGGCATAAAAAATCTGTCCGGTTTTTTTCTTTTTGGTGAAGGCTTCAATCTGCCCCAGGCTTACCCGGGCGCCTTCGGTGGTTTCAGAAACTCCGCCCACCTCTTTAAACAGCAGGTTCATCAACACCTTCTCCGAACCCTTCAGTTCTTTAAGCTTGTCTCCCCGGCTCACCAGGTAGTAGTCTTTATCCCGGCCCCGTTTGAAGATGAGTCCCTTCTTTTCGGGGGTGAACTCTTCGATGATCAAGTACCCCCTGCGGGCCAGGTCCATAATGGTGGCCATCACGATGAGGGGTTTATCCTGATTTTTGTGCCAGAGCCTGCTGAGCACTGCGGGGTTGTAGTCTGCCGGCAGTTCCCGGTAATAATCGCCCACAAACTCCAGGGAATGGGCCTTGATGAACCGGCGTCTTCTGAAAAGCAGGCCTGCCACTGAAAGGATCAGCAGTGCTGGTGCCAGATACTTCTCGGAACGGTACAGCTGTCGCTGCCAGTTGGCCTGCCGGGCCCACTGGCCCTCTTCTTTCAGAATGGATTCCAGTGCCTGCCGCCCGGTGAAGTCGGTTCCCTGAGGAACCACATGAAGTGGGAAAGTGACGCGGCCCTCCAGCATGGTGTTGGCCGGCAGAGGTGCCACCCGCCAGCTGATCTGGCTGCCGCTGAGAATATCCACCTGGCCGTGAAGAGGGCCATGCCCCCAGGCTCTGATGTCTTCGACAGTGGCTCCCGGGGGCAGTGTCAGGTTCACCTGCACCTGGCCAAAAGGATGGTCCCACTCATCTCCCACGAACTGATAGTAGAGCTCTGCCACATCCTGATGCACCTGAACAGCATGGTTGATCTGGTAGCGGAAGGTATACTGGCGGCTGGTATTGTAGGCATCAATGGACCAGTCCACCAGAATCCTGTCACTGCCCTCCCATTTGAAGAAGTAGGTGCCTGTGGGCCCGTAGCTGGTGCCGGGGTTCCATTCAAAGGCATGCCCGTCTTCTTCCACCCGGATATTTTCAATCTCCATCCTGTTTTTCAGGTACAAATAGCGAAACATGCCATTGAACTGGCCTGAAAATGACACGTCATAGGTCTCGGCCACGGTCATGGAGCCATCGGGATTCACTTGGGCGTCCACCGTCAGACTGTTTATTTCAGCTGTTCGGGCATACGCCGGCATGATCGTCAGCATCAATGCTGCCACGACGATCATCAACACCCGAAATCCTTGTATGTGCTTTCTGTCTTTCCTGCTGCACTTCTTTTGGTGAAGGCTTTCACCGTGACGCTCCATCATTCATCCGCCCCGCTTTCCGTCAGTTCGCATTGCTTCATGACTCATCTACTCCATCATTCTTCTGCTTCCATTATGATTCTCTTTTATCGTTTATCTTCTTTAATGACTATACTTTCATGAATCATATCCTTTTTTCCTTATCCTAAATGGATTCCCGACAGCTCCCAGTGTCAGGCATTTTTTGCCTGCATGTTTCTGTAAACCGCCCCATAAAGCAGGGCCGCCACCATGTGCACATAAAAGAGAAGGATGATTCCCAGGGGATACCCCACATAGGGAATGGCCACCAGCAGCATGTTCAGGGGTAACAGACAGAACACCAGCAGAAACACCAGCAGGTAGGATGTTCCGGCCCGGCCAATGTTTCTCAGAATTTCCGGGAGCCTGAAGGCGGCCTTCATGGTTCCGGTATGCACACAGCCGGCCACGGCCATGGGCATGAGAAAAGATGCCAGCAGATAGGCCAGCCCTGTGGTGATGAGCATGGTGTAGAGAAGCCCTGCGGAAATATCTTTTCTGTAGGTGGCGGCAAAAAAGAAAATGGCCACGGCTGACGGCATCAGGTAATAGACGATTCGAATCAACAGCAGTTGTAAGCCTTTCAAAAACAGGCTGCCCCAGTCTTCCCATCTGGGCAGTGCCCATTGATGGGCCATGCCCTGGTGATACAGCCGGTAGCGATAGCCCAGGGTAAACACTTCGATAACGGGAATGCTGGTGAGCAGGCTTCCCAGCAGCCATCTGGGCCATCCCTTCATTTTCAGGGGGGCCAGCAGTGCCGCTGTCAGGGAAGGGGTCTGGGCCGACGATGGTGGCAGTGATGACACCGCACCTGTGGCACCTGCCAACACCCCAACCGTCTCCATTTGCTGGTTCATCAGACGGGTGCCGTCAAAGAAAAAGTTGCCCCCTTTGAACTGAATCCACTGGGGTGGGTTGAGGCGCACCGTTCCCTTTACGGGAACACCATCCACATAGGTGCCGTGGGTGCTGTTGAGATCAGTCAGATAAAGGTCCGCGCCGCGCCGTTGGATAACGGCATGTTTGCGGGACATATCCGGGTGCTGAATCACCACCTGATTATGGGCTGGGTCACGTCCAATGGATAAGCTGGCACTCACCGCTTCGCTCATTGAAAAGTGATGGTCTGTTTCTGGCGACATGATGGCTTCCCCCCTTTATGAATACCTCAGGGATTTCGATTTCTCAGGAAATGGTGATTCTTCAGGGATTTTTACGCAGATCAACGGTGGGGTCATAGGGTGGCGGCTCACTGTAAAACATGCCGATGAAGCGGTCCAGCCAGTCGTCTCCGAAGGCGAAGCCCATGGCATGATCTGCCGCCTGGGCAGCCCGGGTTTTTTTCTTGTAGCCGATGGCTGCCACCACCAGTTCTTTAATCAGCGAGGCCCAACTGTCGCCGCCAGCCTGGATGAGGGCAATGTTCAGCAGTGTTCCCACGCCCGAGGGGTCGTAGTCTTTAATCTTCCAGAGCAGTGAATCTTTCAGAATGGGGGGCAGGCGTGTCAGTCGCCGGTTGAGCATGAACTCCCGCAGTTCTTTTTCGCTGCTGATCTTTTCCAGATTCTCCCACAGGGTGAGGTAGTCATCGGTGGCCACGTTGATGGTGATCTCCGCAGGCATCCCATTGGCTGTTACGGCCCGAATGACTGATTGATCTGTATCTGCCACCGCCTGTGCCGTCACCAGGATACGGGGATAAAACCGCCCGGTATTGGTACGCCTTCCCGCTGTCTGTTGCAGGCAGGCTACTGCTGCTCTTCTGGAGGTGTCAATATACAGGTCTGCCTCCTGGGGAGTGCCCAGAGAAACCGCTCCCGGATTGCTGCTGGTCCAGGTCACGTTTTTGTCCAGGGTCTCGTTGGGAAAAATGATGGCATCCAGCCACACAGATTCTCCCGGTTTCAGAAAGAAACCGGCTTTTTGGTAGTTTTGGTTGGGGGCTGTCAGATACGTGGTGCCGGCACCCACCTGAAGCTCAATGCGCTCTGCCCTTGGCATCACAGCCACCTGGAGTACCGCCAGGTCAACGTCCCGGTTATCCCTGTCCACAAAAGCGGTGATCTGTACGTCTGCAGGGTTCATTCCTGCTGTGATTCTCGCGGTTCCAGAAGCCGAGGTGCTTTCACTGCTCACATAGGCAACGCCTCTGTCACGGGTGCGCCACAGCAGTTTTTCAGTGGCATTGTCAGGCACGACTGTATAGGAGACATTGAGAGACTGGCCTGCTGAAATGCACACGGCACTGCGGTGAAAAACAACGGATTCAATGGGAATATTGCCTACGGTGACTTGAATGGCATCTTTGACGCCAAAGGCCTGCTCCAGGGAAGCACTCACGCTGGCAGTACCCACTCCTGTGGCGGTGACCCGGCCATTTTGATCCACCTGGACCACCTGCTGATTGGATGATTCCCAAAAAACAGTGGGAAAGGCCACTCCCGGGGCTTCCACCAGGGCATTAAGTTGTCCACTGTCACCTACAGACTCCAGCTGAAGCTCTCTTGGCTGAATGGTAATGCTGAAATCATCGGGCTCGGGTTGCTGTGGCGGCTCGGGCTCGGGTTGCTGTGGTGGCTCGGGTTCGGGTTGCTGTGGCGGCTCGGGCTCGGGTTGCTGTGGCGGCTCGGGTTCGGGTTGCTGTGGCGGCGGGGTTGCCGCTTCTCCCTCCACCACAATGGTGTAGGTGTCCACTGAACCCGGGTAATAGGCCTTGATCTGAGCCTGCCCTGGCGCGTGGGCACGGATTTCCACTGCATTGAACCCATCACCGATGTACACGCTGCCCGTTGCCACATCTGAGTTGGAAGATTCAATGGATCGAATGGGATCGGCACTGACGCCTCTTCGGGTCACTTCTCCGGGTTTCATGGTGATTTGAATATTGGCATGCACAAAAAGATCCATCATGGATACACACATGGTGAGGATCATGACGGTGAAGGTGAATAGAATCATCCCACTAATGGGTTTTCGAAAGAGTCTCATGGCACTTCCCTTCCTTTCGCTGCCATCACCCTCCATGGGTTGGGCTAAAACATCTCCCGAAGGGTTCAGGCCAAAGCAACGATGATGAAGCCAGGGGCATCTGGTAAAGAGTTGTCCTGATGTCAGCTGCATTGGCCGGGTCCCTGGCTTTCATCTGCCTGATTGGCAGTCTTCAGCCTCCTCCCGGGAGGAGGCTGAAGACAAGGAATTCTTAATGGTGTTACTTTCTTTTGCGGGAGAGTGTCAGGTAACCACCGGCGGCCATGAGGGAAACCGCTGCCATCATTCCCAATGGAAGGGCGCTGCCGCCATCAGTTCGCGGCAATGCCACGGGAGCTGTTGGAGCCGGAGCAGGTGCTGGAGCTGGCTCAGGAGCCGGCGCAGGGGCTGGTACGGGTACCGGTGCCGGTGCTGGCGCCACGGCTGCCACTGGCTGGGCAAAGAGGCCAAAGAGGCTGAAATCAACAACAGTGGCCCATACTTGTCCGTTCCTCATTTCTGAAGGAAGCAGATCCCAGACGCCGGTGATTTCATTGAATCGGTACAACGCCAGGGTGTCGGCATCCACACCTTCGGGTACTGCCGGCAGGTCCACTTTGATGGTGGCCTGAACGCCTTCAAGGCCTTCGGAACGTTCGATTTTCATGAAAACTCCCAAGGCTTCCAGTTCTTCAGGCAGGGCTTTGTCTGTGGCAGTCATTTTATCAAGACTGACGGTTCCTTCGCCGCCGCCGGGGAGAAGCAGTTCAATGGCTACACCTGCTTCAGGGAAACTGACGGTGCCGGGTACGTTGGGAGCCAGTTCAATGGCTCGCTGGTTGGCTGCCAGGGCAGGGACTGCCATGGGTGCTGTTGAACGTGCGTAGGTGAAGGTGAATTCACTGGTACCTCGTTTTGACCATACGTCGATGCGCTGCCCATCGGCACTCATGGTAATGGTCCCTTCATCACTTGCGGAGGTGCGCACGGGAACTCCATCCTCCCGAGTCACCCACAGGTCACGGACCGACCATTCGTTATCACCCACCAGTTGAATCTGGCTGAACTTCACGTTGCCAAGACTGGCCACGCCGGCTGCACTGGCATCCATCCATTCATTGGATTCAGTGCCAAAGCTGGCCAGTACCCCTGTTGACCCTGAAATTTCAATGCCAACGCCATCGCCTTCCCGAGCCCAGTAGCCGTCAAGGGAATGTGTGGCTGCCGGCACCATTACCGGAGCTGCTGCAACGAAATCAAAATAGCCCACTGCCAGAGGATCGTCATAACCCAAATCCTTGTCCACATGGATGGCCAGCTTGTATTCGCCGGAGACCCACCCGGTGGTGTCGATGGAGAGGGAGCCCTGCACCTGGAACTGACCACCCACATAGGTGACGGTCTGGCGGTACTCTTCCACCAGTTCGTAGGGTTCCATGGTGTAGTAGCGGTAGGTGACGGTTCCTGTTGTACCGTCGGGGGTGTTGTCCTGCACCCGGAAGGTGCCGCTGAAGTTGGTGCCCTGATTAATGCTGAAGTTGATCATTTCCAGATCATAGTCATGGAAGTTGGCAGCAAAAGCCATCATCCCCGTTGTCATGGCAAGCACCAAACAGAAAATCAGCGAAAGCATGGAAATGCGCAATCCGGTTCTTTTTTTCAAATGGTATTCCTCCTTTAAATGATCATCTACATGTTATCTGTACCTGGTAACGTTACCTCTCTGAGCCCCAAGATGCCTGATAATGCCCTTAAAGATTCATATGATTGCCTGAAGGGTTCACCTCCTTCACAAAATCAATAATCCCATCAATCAGCCAGATTTTCCCGGCTGATACTGTTGCTGAAGGCTGATATCATTCCTGAAATTCGTTGTTCACCCAGTTTCCCTCCAGGGTATTGCCGTCGGCGTAGGTCAGCCGGCCTTCACCATGTTGAAAACCATCCCGCCAGGCACCCACATACTGGTCACCGTTGGCCCAGGTGTAGGTGCCCTGGCCGTCCCGGAGGTCGTTTTTCCAGCTGCCGCTGTATTCGGCGCCGTTGGGCCAGGTTTCGGTTCCCATACCATTACGCCGGTTATTGGCCCATTCGCCCACATACCGAACGCCGTTGGCAGAGAGGTAATCACCATAGCCTTCCCGGTTGCCTTTGACCCAGCTGCCTGAGTAGACATCACCGTCGGGTCCTGTGAGTGCGCCCTCCCCGTGGGGAAGGCCGTCTTCCCAGAAACCAGTATATACTTCGCCATCGGGACCCTCCCAGGTGCCTTGGCCATGGGGCTGTTGATTCACGTGCTCGCCGGTATAACTGCCGTCCCGGTATTCAAAGGTGCCGGTTTCCACCACCCCTGGCGGTGTTTCGGTATTGGCTGCGGCTTCACTGTTACCACCGGATGTTCCCTCTGCTGCCTGCTGCCCTTCCTGTTCTCCCTGGCCTTCCTGCACGGCTGCGGAGGGTGGTGCTGCCGGGGCTTCACCCACAGCGGGTTTGTCGCCGCCACCTGTGAAGAGCGCCAGAGCTGCCACCAGGATCACCACCCCGGCACCGACGGCCATAAAGATCATTTTGGGGCTGGTTGCCGGTTTGGCAGGCGCTGTTGAAGCTGGTTTGAAAGCCGGGGCGGCTCCCGCCGTTTCACCGGCAACGGACTGGGAAGGCACTGCCGAAGGTCTGGACATGCCCGTCACCGGGTCTGCTTCCAGGTGGCCCAGCAGTTCCTGCTGAAAATCTTCCACTGTCTGGTATCGGTTGGGTGCCCGCACGGCCATGGCTTTGAGAATGGCGGCTTCCTGCTGGAGAGTGATGTCAACCCCCAGCTGAGAGGGCGGTACCAGGGTGTCTTCTTCCAGACGGTCCAGTGATTCCGGCGGCATCTGGCCGCAGATGATGCGATAGATCATGGCCCCCACTGCGTAGAGATCTGTCCAGGGACCCTGTTTTCCCTGGCTGCGGTACTGTTCTTCAGGGGTGTAGCCTGGTTTCAGCACCACGGAAAGACTGCGGCCCTTCTCACCGATGGCTTGTCTGGCGGCCCCAAAGTCGATGAGGATCACCTGGCCCTTGGTGGTGATGAACACGTTGTCGGGGCTGATATCCCGGTGGAGAATTCCCACCTGATGGACTTCTTTCAGGGCATCCAGCACCGGCAGTATGATCTGAAGGGTGCGGTCCACCGGGAGTCTGTTATTCTGACTTTTTACATATTCTTTCAGGGTCATGCCTTCGATATAGCTCATGGCAATGTAGGCGGTTCCGTTGGCCTGAAAGAAGTCCCGCACTGAAACGATGTTGGGATGCCCTTCAAATTGGGCCAGTGTCTGGGCTTCCAGCAAAAATTTCTCCAGCCCATATTGGTACTGGTCTTCCAGGCTGCTGGTATACACCGTGACTTCGCTGGCTCCCACTGCTCTGCTGGCCAGGTCTTGGGGCATGTATTCTTTGATGGCCAGTTTCAGTTTCAGGTTCACGTCCCAGCCAAGGTAGGTGACGCCAAATCCTCCCTGTCCCAACGCCTTTCCGATCAGATATTTTCCCTGAAGCATGGCCCCGGGAGATAAGTGCATGTGAGACTCTGCCGGCGTGCCGTGTACCCATCCGCAGACAGGGCAGGCCTCGCCCTCCTGCCGGGGAGTCATGCACCCCAAACATACCTGTTGTGCTGTCATGCCTTCACCCCCTATGCCTCTCCAGGATCAGCGTGATCCTGGTCATCATCCTGATCATATCGAATTTCAAAAAGTTCGCCGGGCACTGCCAGGTAAAATTGCTGACCGTCTTTCACCAAAAACGGCTCATCATAGGGCAGCCGCCGGTGGTTCTCCAGCAGGTAGGTGCCTGTGGAGGACAGATCGCGCAGGGAACAGGTGCCTGTTTCGCCGTCATGCTCGATGACCACATGTTTACGGCTGATCATTTCAAAGCTGGCGGGATACACCAGATGGGCGAAAAGAGGATCCCGTCCAATCACCAGCACATCTTCCGCAAGTTCCAGGGTGTGGCCCTGAAACTCTCCCGACAGACCTGTCACCAGCACCCGTTTGCCACTGTTGGTGATGACTGGTGGCGGTTCCACCCTTCTGGTCAGGTTCGCCGGCGGTTCTTCCTTCATTTCAGGTGGTTGTTTCCCGCTGGCTGCCATAACAGGTGAAGCTCCCTGATTGCTGGGTCTTTTCTCTGAAAGACTCACGACGCCTGATTTTTCCTTTTTCTTTTTCAGAAAGATCAGCAGGACTGCCACACCCACCACGGCCACGGCAGCTGCCAGCCCTGTTACCAGCAACAGATTTCCCTTTGCCGGTGCCACCGCTTGCACTTCGCTGTCATCTTCGGGTATCTGGGCTTCGGGGGAAGCCCCGCCTTCTCCCGGATCATCAGTGTCTCCTGGCTCACCTGTTCCCCCTGGGGCAGATTCTCCTGTCTCTGTGGTTCCGGGTGCTGCTCCTGCGGAAGGGGCTTCAGCATTGTCTGAAACGGTGATCTGCAAATGATCAAAAATCTGCTGATCTTCTGCAGAGCGCACCACCACCCGGGCGGTACCTTCTCCCACTGCAGTGATCAGCCCTTCTTCATCCACCGTGACCACCTGCACATCTCCCGATTCGTACAACAGGCCACGGCTGGTGGTATCCAGCGGATTGAAAATGACGGGCACCCGGGTGGTTTCTCCCGGGGGAAGTGTCAGCTCTTTCATTTCAAGAGCAATGCTCTCCAAGGGAACTATGACGGTTATTTCAGTTACCGCCTGCTTATTGCCGTTTTCTGTTGTCACCGTGAGGGTGGTGCTGCCCGCTGCCACTGCCCGAAGCTGTACAGTGGGATGGCTGCCGTAGCTGCCGGGGGAACCGGCGGCAAATTCCAACACCTGCTCATCGCCGATGGTCCAGCGAACCCGTTTGTTGCTGGCATCTCCCGGCTGTACGGTTGCGGTGACTTCCACCTCTTGCCCCCGAAGAAGGGTGAGAGATGTCTCAGATACAACCACTCCGGAAACGGGCACCCTCACCGTCACCTGGCAGGTGGCTCCCATGGAGCCGTCGGGCAGGCTCGCCGTCACCACTGCTGTTCCCTGAGCCACGCCTTCCACCCGGGCACGGCTTCCTCCCGCCTCCGGCGATACCCTCACCACGTTGGTGTTGCTGCTGGTCCACTGGAGGGACTGTGTATCTGCCCCATCAGGTGTCACCTTTGCTTCCACCACTGTGGTGCCGCCCCGGTTGAGTGTCAGGCTGGTTTGATTCAGTTGGATTCCCGTGGGGGTGATGGCTGCCGCCTGGGTCACTGCCCCCATGAACAGCAGTCCCATGAGCAACACGGGGAGCAACAATGTGCGCACACTTCTCTGGAACAAGGATCTCCACTCCTTTTGGGTCAGTTATTCGCTGCCCATATATATGTTATGCTCCCATCTTCCCCGTTGAACAGAACCGTCGGGGTGGCGCATGACGCCACTGCCGTGCTTCATGCCGTTTTCCCACTGCCCTTCGTAGGTGCGCTGACCGCTGGTGGACAATTGTCCAAAAGCCCCGGAGGAATCGCTCCGGTTCTGGGTCCAGGTGCCTTCACCATGAGGTGTGCCTTCCAGAAGCTCACCTGTGTATTCGCCGCCGTCATAAGGAATGGTGCCCGTCTCCAGTTGGAGAAGTACCTGGGAACCGGGTTCCTGAGTGGTACCCTGATGCCGGCCGGTACCGCCGCCTCTCAGAACGAAGAAGATACCCGCAGCCAACAGCACCATTGCCACCACTGCTGTTATTCCCATCAACCATCCCCGGCTGGATGACTGCCCTGCGCTGAAATCGCTCCCAGGACTGCCAGCAACACCCGGGTTGCCGACAGCTCCTGAATTGCCAGCCCCAGCTGAACTGCCGGCGGAGAATGACTGCTGCCAAAAGGCCTCGGCACTTTGAAGAGCGGGTTCATGGCTGTTGTCACGGGAAAATGCCGCCGAGTTTTCTGCCCTAGGGTTCGGGTGCCAGAGGGTGCGAATGATTTCACCCCGTTCTGACAGCAGGTAGGTGCCGTCAAAGTACACACTGGCCTGACTGAACTGAAGGTAACTGCCGGGATTGATCACCACGGGCTGTGTTACCCTGACCCCATTCAGGTAGGTGCCATGGGTACTTTCCAGATCAATCAGTGTCCACTGCAAGTTTTCACATACCAGTCGGGCATGGTACCGGGAGACGGTGTCATCCCGAATGACGATGTCGTTGTCCATGGCTCTGCCCACCGTCAGCACCGTTGCCACTGATTCCTGCCCATGAGGCTGTGCCATCACAGGGCGGTTTGCCAATACATCCACCGACTCACTGCCGGTGGGCTGGCGATGGTGCCGCAGGGCCGACACGTCCCATGGGTTGGGATCTGCCTTGGTCCCCTGAGGTTGCGGAGGATGTTGGGACTGTTGGGACTGGTGGGACTGGTGGGACTGGTGGGACTGGTGGGAGTATGTTGCCGACTGAACCGGGGCTGCTGCCCGGGAGGCCCCCTGAAACAGGGCGTTTTGAAAATCGGTGACAGACTGATACCGGTCTTCAGGCCGGGGAGCCAAACCGGTTTCAATGGCCAGGCGTCTTGGTTCCGGCATTTGAGTCAAAACCCAGTCGGGCCATCGAAAGGTATCTGCTTCCATTCGTTCCAGGGCATCGGGGGGCATGGTGCCGGTGATGGCCTGGAAAAAGGTGGCCGCCACAGCATACACATCTGTCCAGGGACCCTGGTTTCCTTTTTGCCGATACTGCTCCGGCGGGGCATACCCGGGTTTTAGGATAATGGAGTATTGCCGGTTCTGCTGGTTCATGGCATGACGGGCTGCTCCAAAATCCAGAATCATTACCCGGCCCTGTCGGCTGATATAAATGTTGTCAGGGCTGATGTCCCGGTGAAGCATGCCGGTTTCATGCACGGTGCTGAGGGCATCCATCACCGGCATCATGATCTGAAGTGCTTCGTCGAAGGCAAGGACTGACTGGCGGCTTTTCAGGTAGTCACTGAGGGCCACCCCTTCGATGTAGGGCATCACCAGATAGGCGGTCTGGTGACCCTCGAAAAAATCCTGCACGGAGACAATGTTGGGATGCCCTTCAAACTTGGCCAGGGTTCTGCCTTCTTCAAGGAATTTTTCCATGCCATACTGGTACTGTTCCAGATGCTGCTGGTGGTAAAGGGCGACAGAACAGCCATCCTGGTCACGGGTGACCAGTTCCCGGGGAAAATACTCCTTGATGGCCAAGACTCTTTCCAGATAAAGGTCACGGGCAATATAGGTGATGCCGAAGCCTCCCTGTCCCAGGGCTCTGCCCAGCAGGTATTTGCCATGGAGCAGGGTTTCCGGCGGCAGATGCAGGGCAGAGGCAGCCGGGCTGCCTGCCAGCCAGCCACAGATGGCGCAATGAGGTTCATCTCCCCTTGGTGCCATGCATCCCATGCAATAGGCGGTGTTTTCCATCTTTCATCACCCTTGTCTCTCCCAGTCTGGATCTGTCAACAGCTGTTTGTTTAAGTCAGTCTGTGTCTGTCACAGCCTTGATCCGTCAGTACCTATCCCTTTCTGCTGACCATTCTGTCTTTGAAGCCTATGGCTCTTCTGTTTCTGATGAGGCTTTCTTCTTCCAGGTAAAGGCTTCTCCACAGAAGGGCAGGAACATCAGCCTGGTTTCCCCCAGTTCGATCACATCATAGGGATTCAGCACTGCCGGCATCACCAGTTCTTCATCGTTGAGGTACACCAGCCCTCTGCCGTCTCCGGGATACAGGCGAAACTTATGATCTTTGGGATTGTAGCTGACAATGGTGTGATTTTCCCTGGAGATGGTTTCATCGCCTTCGATACAAATATCCATGGTATTGCTGCGCCCCACAAAGTTTTTCTCTGCCACGATGCGGTAATCTCTGCCCCGGTCTGCTCCTTCGATACAGACAAACCAGCCCACCACCGGGTCGATGCCCATTTTTTTGTGGAAAACGCCCATGGTGCGGCCTTCCTGGGCCGGGGCTCCCTTCCCTCCTGCTGCCGGGGGAGGTGTTGGCCGCTTGGCCATGGTTTTCTGAATGTCGATATCCAGGCTCTGCACCCCGCAGTAGGGGCACCCGCTATGTTTTGAGGCATCATAGTAGTGGCCGTTGTTGCATCTTGTCAACTGATTCATGCTGTAACCCCCTCTTGTGATTATTCCTTTGCCGGTCACTGTTCATGCTGTCGCATCTTTATCGCATCCATACAGCCAAGACCGAATAATTATCATGGTCTGGCGGTGCCTGTTCCAACAAGCGGGTTTCCATGGTGTTCAGCCATGCCTCCGGCGACGGGGCTGCTGCCAAAAGCGCTGTCATTTCAGCCTCTGTCACCAGTTCCCAGAACCCGTCGGAACAGAGGAGAAAGGCATCTTCACCGCCGGGACTGATGGAACTCCGGTCGGTATGCCATCGCAACCCCTCACCCCCGTCAAGCACGGCTGTCAGGCGGTTTCGGTCTTCATGGTGACGAATGGCTTCTTCGGATATTTCCCCAATGTCTGCCAGTTTCTGGGGCAGGCTGTCGTCTTTTGTTCTTGACAGCAGCACCCCTTCCCGGAAATGGTAGAGACGCGAGTCTCCCACATGGCCCCACACTGCCTGATCACCGTCACAGGCCCACAGCACCAGGGTGGTTTTCATCCGGGCCAGTGAAGGGTCTTCCTGCTGCTGTTGCTGCAGCGCGTCATTGGCCCGACGGGCGCAGGTTTCCAACAGGTTTCCCTGAAGGTGGCCGATCCCTTCCCCATGCTGCCAAAAGGTGCTTCGGGCTGTTTCAACGGCGATGGCTGAAGCAATGCGGCCACCCCGATGGCCGCCCAGGCCGTCTGCCAGGGCGGCAAAGGCTCTTCCAGCTTGTTGATCAAAACACAGGGCATCTTCATTGTATTTTCGTCCTCCCGGTTTTGTAAGGGAGGCTGCCAGGATTTTCATGGGCGCTCACCTGTTCTTTCACTGGTTCTGAAAAGCCGTCTTATCAGCTTTAAAAAGCCTGTTTTTCAAGTTCCATAAGTTTTGCTGATGGGTTTGAAGCTCTCAACCTGTCACTGTCAGTTCAAAGACTTCTTTGGGGTCTGCCAGATAGAAACGGTCTCCCGGCTTCAGGTAATAGGGCTTTCCTGAATCCAGCTGTTCACTGGAGGAAAGGAAGGTGCCGTTGGAGGATGAATCTTCCAGCACAAACTGACGGGTTTTATCGTCAAACCGAATGGTCACGTGTTTTCGGCTGATTTCTTCGAAGGATTGAGGATACACCAGGTGGGCCATTCGAGGATCACGCCCGATGGTGAGCTGGCCGTTGACAAATTCCACCGACTGGCCGGCAAAATGACCGGAGATTCCTTTGATGCCGGGGCCTGGGGTGACAGCAGCGCCGGTTTTGGCTTTTGTCATGGGAGCTGTCTGAGGATCAAGAGCCGCCGGTTTTGCCCGGGTGACACCTGGATCCACATTTTGGGAGTTGGGAATCTGCGGCGGCGGCATATGGGGCTGAAACTGAGGTTGACCCGATTGCCCGTACTGGAAGGATGCCTGGGCAGGGGCTTCTTTTTTCTTGCCTTTCATCACCATCACCACCACGCCAATCACCACCAACAGTGCCACTGCACCCCCAATGATGAGCAGCATGGATCCGCCGGATTCTGGCTCTGGTTGTGGCGGCGGTGGTGCAGGGGTCGGTGTGGGTGCCGGCTCGGGGGTGGTGGCTGGTTCCGGTGTAGTGGTGGCGGGTGCAGGCGCAGCGCCTTCGCCGGTTGCCTTTGGCTGGCGAATGCCCCGGCGGTCCAGCACCTCTGTCAGGTAGTCAATCTGCATGGAGCCATTCACGTTTTGTGCTTCCATGAAGGTAAAGGTATTAATCCCCACCACTTCTCCCAGTTCATTCACCAGGGGGCCGCCGGAGTTTCCCGGGTTAATGGGGGCATCGATCTGATAGGCACCAATCCCGTTCCAGGTGGTGGACTTGCTGATGATTCCCTTGGTCATCACCACATCTGAATAATAGGAGGAGCGAAAATCTTCCACGTTTTGATCCGGGAAACCCAGCGCCCAGACATCATCACCTACGTCTACCTGGTCACGGCTTGCCAGCACCAGGGGTTCATACCCATAGAGAAGATGATTGGGGTCAATGCGCAACAGAGCCATGTCGGCATTGGGCAGTGAATGAAACACGGTGGCCGGCACCAGGTCATCAGCTGAGATCCAGACACGGACGGAGATGTTCCGCACTTCCCGGCCGAAAGCATCCATCCACACGTCACCCAGCTGCATGTTGATGTAGTCTTTGTCTACCACATGAAAATTGGTGGCAATGTATTCAAAAGGTTCGCCGTCTCCCACCACGAAACCGGAGCCATGGCCAAGATATCCGGCATAGGGATCGTTAAAATCCCGCTGCACATCTGCATCCCAGACAGTGACCCGTACCACACTTTTTCGGGCCTCTGAAGGGGAACTGGCATAGACCGGCGTGATGACACATGTCATCAGCAGTACCAGTATTGCCAACACCGCCACCATTCGCATCATTTGCTGTTTATTCTTCATCCCATCCACTCCTTTGGTTTTTTGTCTTATGTGGTGCATTCGACGATAATCACTGTCACATTGTCCTGGTGCCGTTTTTGCTTTGCCAGCACCTGCTGGATCATTTCCGTTGCCGGATCATGATGGTGACTGCTGAGAAGCGCCTCCATTTCTTCCCGGGTCAGAACTCCCGACAAGCCGTCGGAACATAAGATCACCTGGTCACCCGGCTCCAACTGCATTGGTTTCTGGCTGCGGTCAATTTCAGGTATTTCCGGCAGTCCCAGATAGCTGGTGAGATGATCCCGCTCAGGATGAACCCGTGCTTCTTCCGCTGTCATTTCTCCATTCTTTACCTGCATTTTTAACTGGTTGGCATAGACGTGCTCTGTATTAAGCTGCTGCAATCGCCCCTCTCTGAAATGAAAAATGTGACTGTCACCGACAGAAATCCAATGGAGCCTGTCTGTTTCAATGAGTATTGCCACCAGAGTGGTGCCCAGCTCCACCTCACGGCCGTCGATAAATGCTTTGTCAAACACGCTGACATTGGCTATGCGTAACGTTCGTTGCAGAAATGCTTCAGCCGGTTCTTCCAGAGACCGTTCACGGTGCTCCCGGAGAAATCTGTCGATGGCTGCGTGGCTGGCCCTGCTGCCGTGGGATAACCCTCCCATGCCGTCGGCAATCACCGCCAGATAACCCTTTTGTTTGATCAGTTCAGCGTCATCCAGACTGGTGACCCCCAGGGCGTCTTCCTGATACTCCCGGGTTCCCTGGTGCTGCGCCTGAAAAACAGCCAGTGATTTTTCTGCTGCATTCATAGATTCATCAGCGCTCCTTTATTGATTAGCTGCCCATCAGTACCTGGTTGCTGTGTTTCAATATCTGGTTGCCATAACCCGCGTCTCTTGCTGCGACTTTGTCACTTCCTGTGCCTCCGTTGATTCAACGGCCTGCCATTCTTTCAGATAAGCCCTTACAATCAGCCGGTGAGTCGCCGGACTGTTTTTCGGCTCACAGGTTTGAAGGGTGAGGGCCGGCACTTCTGTGAAACTAATAACACTCCAGTCGTAGGGATCCACTATGCTGACCCAGGCAACCTCGTAAACCAGCACATGACTGCCGGTTTTCAGATAGATGGGATCACCTGCTGCCAGTTTGTCCAAGTCTCTAAAGTAGGCATACTGCCCTCTGCGATGGGCGGCAAAGGCCGCATTGCCCTGGCGTGTTCCCGGCAGGGCGCTCATTTGAAAATGAACGGGGGCAATACGCAGATCTGCATCGCTGAAGACATCGCCGCTGATGACTTCCATTTCAAAGTCAAGGGCAGGAATGGTCATCGTGGTCGGCACAAAGGTTTCTGGTTCATAGTGATCATCAGTGGCTGTCTCACTGTCTCTCTGCTGATCAATAGTGCTGGGTGAAGGCTTCAATGCCAGTTCGTTCTGCTGAACTCGACGAGCAGCATCCAGCCACTCTTCTGAGTTCACGACAGCGGCAGGAGGGGTGGGGCGGGAGAAAATAAAAAAGAGAACGATTCCCATGAGCAAGAGAACGATTCCCGCCCATCTTCGTACCACCATGGACATGATGATCACTTCCTCTGAAAAAGGTTCCATTCGTCGCTGACATACTCCTGAGGTGCATGTCATATCGTGCCTGTTGATGCGTCTTAACCAAACACATATCCTTTCGGAATATTGTAACAATATTATAGCACATTTAGGTCATTGGCCTCAATTATGTGCAAACGTTTGCACTCATTTGTCATGTTTTTTCAGCCATATCGTCACCTTTTGTCATTGTCTTCCGAATCCCTATTATTTGTCATCTCTGATTCTCTATTTTGGATGATTTTCATATGATAAAATAGAAAATGACAGTTGACGAAATTGGAGGGAGGTTGTTGCCTTGGTTGACTCAAATCATACCCACCTTGCACCCGGCACAATTTTGCAGGGAAAATACCAGATCGAAAATACCCTGGGCCAGGGAGGGTTTGGTATTACTTATCTGGCAAGAGATCTGAACCTGGAAATCAATCTGGCCATCAAGGAGTATATGCCTCAGGATCTGGCCACACGGCTGCCGGGGAATACCGAAGTAAGCATCCACTCAGGAAATCTGCGGGCCCACTATGATGATGGTCTGACAAAGTTTTTGCAGGAAGCCCGTACCCTGGCACGTTTTGAATCCCACCCCAACATCGTTTCTGTACGGGACTATTTCGAGGCCAACGAAACAGCCTACTTTGTCATGAACTACATTGAGGGGATCACACTGAAAGAATATATTCGGAATAGCGGAGGCAGCATCAGTGTTCCCCAGGCACTGTCGGTTTTCATGCCTGTGCTGGATGCCCTTCGGGAGGTGCATGCCTATGACGTGCTCCACCGGGACATCAGCCCGGACAATATCTTCATGACAGCAAAGGGACAAATCATTCTCATTGACTTTGGCGCCGCCCGCCAGTCTGTTTCCAATAAAGGACACAGCATGTCCATCATCCTCAAGCCCGGTTACACACCTGAAGAGCAGTATCGCTCAAGAGGACTTCAGGGCCCCTGGACAGATCTTTACGCCCTTGGTGCCACTTTTTACCGGGCCATTACAGGTCAAATGCCGGTTGAGTCGCTGGACCGGCTGGCACAGGATGATTTGATCCCTCCTTCTGCCCTGGGTGTGAAGATAGATACGCCTCTTGAGGCCGCCCTTCTTCGTGCCATGGCCGTCAAGGCTGAAGACCGGTTTCAGACAGCCGCCGATTTTCAGGCTGCGCTGCTGGGCGTTGCGACCGCTGCTGCACCAAACAGTTCATCCCCATCTTCTGACGTGGGATCCGTTATGGCTCCCAGCGCTCTGTCTAATGGGGCAACTCTTTCTTCTGACAGTGAATCGGCAGATCCTGTACCAGCACCACAGCCAACACCGCCTGGGATTCCTCCAGTCACCGGGACATTCGCCGGCCAACAAACCGCCAGCCTGGGAGCTGCTGCACCATCCGCTGCTGCCCCGCCCACATCTGTTTCAGGCTCTGTCGGTCAGGCTCCTGTGCCAAAGGGAAAAGTGGCCCTCATTGGAATGGTGATTGTGGGCTTGCTGCTGGCAGCACTTTATTTGGCCCGATAGAGCCATAATCGCAGCATGGCAACGAATCATCTCTCCACCAAAAAGCCCCTTGCCTTGAACCATTTTTCGGTTCAGCGCAAGGGGCTTTTTCAAACTAAAACCGCACCTGAACAGCCTGTCTTTCGGATGTTTCCAGTACTTCGAAGTATGGTATCGCCTGGAATCCCATGATTCCCGCCAACAACACACCGGGGAATGCTTCGATTTTGGTGTTGAACTTCATGGTGGTATCGTTGTAAAACTGACGGCTGTAGGCAATTTTGTTCTCTGTTTCCGCCAGATCACGCTGCAATTGGGAGAAGTTTTCACTGGCTTTCAGTTCCGGGTAGGCCTCTGCCACTGCAAACAGTGATTTCAATGCACCCGAGAGAGCGTTTTCCGCTTGCTGGCGGTCTTCCACCGACTGGGCCTGCAGGGCCTCTGCCCGGGCCCGGGTGACCAGCTCAAAGGTTTCTTTCTCATGGGCAGCGTATCCTTTGACGGTTTCCACCAGATTGGGGATTAAATCTGACCGCCGCTTCAGCTGCACATCGATCTGCGCCCAGGCGTTTCGTGCCAGGTTGCGCAGCTTGATGGTACTGTTGTAGAAGACCACCAGCCCCATCCCCGATAAAATAATGACCACTATCAGTACTGCCAGTAACGTGCTCCACATCGCATTGATCACTCCTTTTTTTGTGTTGAGGCGGCTGCCTATGTTTCGCTTACATGTTGTGTCTGGTTACAGCAGAAAACTGCCGCTGATCACCACTCCCAAAACCGCCAGCATCACCAGAAGGGGAACCACCATGGGCCCCTTTCGCCATGCTTTGGACGCAGGCAGATAAGAGAGCGTTCTATCTCTTGCCGGCTGGGGTTCTTTTGGAATTCCCGCCGCTTTCAGGTAATTCACCAATCCACTGCCACCCACCAGCATCTCCTGATACCACTGATCTGTGATCCAGAAGTCCATCACTGCACCACTCCTGAGATTCAGGCGAACTCCCTGGGCCACTGTGCCTGCTCCCGTCACCAGCTGGCTGGCCATGATAAACTTCATGGAACCTTTTGAGATCAAAAATCCCAGCCAAGTCATTCGCCGCATCCATCGGGGTGATTCTTTGACCACGGGTTGAAAGGACTCAATGTCACTGAAAGATACCACCACACGCCCGCGATAAGACTCCATGACAAGGCTGTCGTGAGCCACCACCATTTCAAAGCTGGCGGTCCAGGCATTGATGTACATGATCCAGAGGGACAGGCCTGCCATGCCCCAAAAAATCACCGTGAGAGGCAGCGCAATGGTGACGGCCTGAAGGGATCCACAGCTGATGAGAAAAGGCATGGTATAAAAAACCAGAAACAGCATCACCATGGCCACATCTGCCAGCCGTGTTTTAAATCCGGGGTAAGCCATGGCCCCTTGATGGCGACGGGTACGGGGCAGCCCCCAATAGAACAACAAACCTGCCAGCATCACCCCATAACCGTAGGCGCGGGCGGTGCGAATCATTCCTGCCGGTGGAAGGTCAAATGCCGATCCGCCGCCAAGACTGAAAGATGATAACGGGGCAGGCAGTGGGGTTAGTTTTGCGTACAGGGGTTCTTGCCCCTGGTTTTCTAAGGCCAGGTACAGGGGCGCCGTGTGACTGGCTGCCTGATTGAACCAACCGGCCACTGGCGCTTCCTCCGGGCGAAAATAGGCCCGGGGTGTGTAGCCGCTTTTCATGGTTTCTTTTTGGACCCGATGTTTCCATTCCTTTGGCACCATCTGGCCTGCTAATAAACGCATGTTTTGTGTAAAATCAGGCCATGCGGTTGTTTGAAGGGTCAACAGGTTTTCTCCTGCAACAGCTTGCACATAGGCTTCCAGGGGAAGGGCTGCCAGCCGGCGCTGCTCTTCTGTCACGAAAGGCCGCTCTATTTCCCGGCGCTGCTGGCGCTCCATGTCCACCGGCTCCACCCGCACCAGGGGTGCCGGCGAGGCATAGGCAAAAAGCCAGAAGCCTATCGCCAGACCAAAAAGAAGCAAGAGACGACGCCAAAGCTCAAAGGCGCCTTTGAGCTCTTTAGCGCCTGAATCATTCATTCGATTTAGAATGGCTCTCACCTCCTGAATCAGATGGCTTTGCTATAGCATACTTGCTTCTTAAACAGTTGTCAATTAGTGTCACGGAAGAAATTGCCACCTCGACACATTCCCTTGAAGCAGAAAAACGGCCGGTAAAACCTGCGTGGTTTCGACCGACCGGTATGACTTTTTCCATCTTCAATAAGAGGTTTTGTTGCAAAACAACCATTCTTTTCCTGAAATATCACACTTCCTCAAAAACAGGTGCGTCATTGCGCATCAGAAAAATGAAGACAGGCCCCATGAAGGGAATGATGATGCTGAGAAGCAAGTACAGCACCGCCTGATCGGGCCGGTGAAGCTTGTACAGCTTGTGGAGGGCAAAGAGACTGACCACTGCCGCTGCAATGGAAATGACTGTCCCGATGAGGGGAATCATTCCCAGAACAGCACTGGCAATGGCAATTCCCGGGAGCACCAGCTCCACCTGGGGAACTTCATAACCGCCAATGTTCAGTGTGCGAATCACCTTGCCCAGAATGTAGAGTTGCGCCACGGGAATCCAGGCAACCCACGGATTTTCAATGTTTCTCTTTTGAGCCATGGTGTACAGCCCCAGTGCTGCCAACACATAGGAAGCTATGGCGATGAGAAAAAAGAACAAAAAGAACGTCCCAAAAAGTGCCGCAATGCCGTATTCCATACGCATATGAAAACCTCCTTCGTCTCGCTTAAAGACTTCTGTTTTACCCGACAACTCAAAGGGCGTTTTTCACCGCACCAGCTTAAGCCATCAGGCGTATCCGCTTATATAAGGCTATTACCCAGATAAGTTTTCAGCAAACGAATGCGGCACATGATTTGTGATGACATGGTGATCATGCTGTTGATACTGATCTTTTTATTTTTGAAGCCGATCCCGATAATAGTTCATGAGGCAGCCAGCCCTGATAATCTGCCGTTCCTCTTCATTCAGGGGAGGCAGTTTCAGTTGAAGGGATGAAACCGGTTGTTCTCCTGCCTGCCCCAGCACATACGCTTTCACCGTATCCCTTTTTTCTGTCAGCGCCTGATCGATCTCCGGGATCAGCAGGTACTGCCCCACCTGAAAGTCCAGTTCTTCAGGATAAAGGAAGGGCAGCATTCCCCAGTTGATGACATTGGAGCGGTATCGACGGGTGGCGTATTCATTGGCGATGTTGGCCCAGCCACCGAGAATTCGCTGACAGCTGGCCGCCTGTTCACGGGCAGAGCCGTCTCCCGGTTTTCGGGCTGCGACGAGGCTGCCAATACCCACCTCCTCCAGTTGAACTTCAGGGATCAGCACCTTAATCTCCCGCCCCAATGCTGCCAGCGCTTCATTTTTCAGCAACGGATTTTTTCCCTGTTGGCGCTCCGTTTCCAGCAACAGCGTCTGGCGGGCTCTTGCCACATAGCCCGGATCTCGTCTTGAAAGGGTGTATTCTGCCAGCAGCAGGGGGTTTGAGCGGTAGGATGAGGCTTCTCCCGAAGGAATCAGTTCATCGGTGGTGGTCACCGGGTCAAGGATGACTGAAGCCACCTGCAAGAGCAGGTGCCGGGTGAGGGGCGAAATCTCGGGCCATTCGGTGATGTTGGGGCCCATCACAAGCGACTCATTGGCTTGCGGTTTATCAAAACCGGCATAAACCCGCTTGGTGTAAATCTCTTGATGGAAGGTGTACGGCGGCAGCTCTCCAACTGTTTCCATCTCTGTCGCTGCCGTCAGGGCACCGCCGTTGGCAGCTGTTGCTGCGATGGAACGGGCGTCCATCAGTGCCACCGACGCCATTTGCCCGCTGCCGGGTTTGGAGCCTTCCCGATTGGGGAAGTTGCGGGTGGTGTGGCGAATGCTGAAACCGTTGTTGGCCGGCACATCTCCCGCCCCAAAGCAGGGGCCGCAAATGGCTGTGCGCAGGGTGGCCCCTGCTTCCATCAGGGCTGCCAAAGACCCATTTTCCATAAGAGCCAGATTCACCGGCTGACTGGCGGGATAAACGCTGAGTGAAAAGTTGCCGGCTCCAATGGATTTTCCCGAAAGAATTTCTGCCGCAGCACACAGGTTGCCGTAAGTGCCTCCGGCACAGCCTGCAATCACGCCCTGATCCACATAAAGCCGGCCATCTCTGACTTTGGATTTCAATGAAAAGGTGGTATCCGGCTGATCTTTCCCCTGACGGGCTTTCATTTCCACTTCATGCAGCACCTCATCCAGGTTTTTCTGCACTTCCCGAATGGTATAGGTGTTGGCAGGGTGAAATGGCATGGCGATCATTGGTTCGACGGCTGACAGGTCCAGGTGTATCAGGGCGTCATAGTAAGCCACTGGCCCAGGTTGGAGACATCGATAGTCTTCTGGGCGCCCATGAATCCCATAGTATTCCCGCACTTTTTCGTCTGTTCGCCAGATGGAACTGAGACAGGTGGTTTCGGTGGTCATCACATCGACGCCGTTGCGAAACTCAATATCAAGAGAGTCAATGCCGTCACCAATGAATTCCAGCACCCGGTTATTGGCCAGCCCCGTGTGAAACACCTTGCCAATGAGGGCCAGGGCCACATCCTGCGGTCCAACTCCGGGTCGGGGTGTTCCTGTCAGATAAACTGCCACCACTTCAGGATAATTCAGGTTGTAGGTTTCCCCCAGCAGCTGGCGCACCAGTTCCGGCCCGCCTTCTCCAACGCCCATGGCTCCCAGGGATCCGTAGCGGGTATGACTGTCTGATCCCAGAATCATGCGGCCGCAACCCACCATCATTTCACGCATGTACTGGTGAATGACCGCCAGATGAGCCGGCACATAGATGCCGCCATATTTTCGGGCAGCACTCAGCCCGTAGAGGTGATCGTCTTCGTTGATGGTGCCCCCAACGGCACACAGGCTGTTGTGACAGTTGGTCAGCACATAGGGCAGCTGAAACCGTTCCAGACCGCTGGCTTTCAGGGTTTGAATGATACCCACATAGGTAATGTCATGGGACGCCACGGCATCAAATCGCAGTTTCAAATTTTCCATGTCTTCCGAGACGTTGTGGGCCGCCAGCATTGCGTAAGTGATGGTTTCTTGTCTGGCCCGCTCTCTTTCAGGCTGTCCCCCCGTCAGTTTTTCCAGCAGCTGCTGTGATGCGGGTTCGTCGGCGATGATGGATGTTTCATCAACGACATACACTCCGTTTTCCCAGATTTTCAACATGCCACTTCCTCCTTTAAGCTGTTCTTTGTGCCACACGTCTTTGTGAATTTGACAGTCCAATTATTGTATCATTCATTTTTCGGATAATCGCATTTATCAAGCCGCCGCTTTCATTCTCATCACCAAGAGCTTATTAGCCTCTTTTGTTGATATGAATTATAACTTTTTTTTCATTTTTGATCAAGTTTTTTTGATGTCGATCTGCAATTATTGAATGATTAATTTGTAAAATTGCATTTTGCTTTTTTATTGTTTCCATAAAAAAGAACCCTTGTTACCCAGGGTTCTTCGGTTGCATGTGGTTAATTCATCAAGACATCCAGCTATCACAAAGGCGCCCGAATGATTGCCGAAGATGATGACAGTGCCTCAAAATAGGTGATTCTGTTGCGTCCGTCAGCCTTTGACTTTCGCATCGCTGCTTCTGCATTGGCCATCAGCTCACCGGCACTGCTGCCGTCGCCGGGAAATTCTGCCACTCCAAAGGAGGCCGTCACCGTGACCGTTTCTCCCCGCTCACCGGAAATCGCTCGATTGGCCAGCTGGTTTTTCAGGTTCTCCAAGGGGATGACAATGGTGTCAGCGTCCACCTCTGAAAAGAAAATCACAAACTGATCGCTTGCCAGTCGAAAAAGCATCTCTCCCTTGGCATCCATGTGCACATGTTCCCGGATGAAACTGGCCACTTCTTTCAGCACCAAATCGCCAAAAGCCTGACCATGGGCATCATTCAGCTGCCCCAGCCGATCAATGCCAACCATGGCGATAACGAAGGATTTACCTGCAAGGTGGTACTCTGCCGTTTTCTGGTTCAGAATGTGGTTCAGATAAGTTTCATCAAAGGCACCCGTCAATGCATCTGTCATGGTGAGCCGCACCACCTGTTCATGGTTCAGGGCGCTTTTAAGGATCAGCCGCAGATTCGCCACAATAAGCCTGAAATAACCTGTATTCACCGTTTTATTCAGATGTTTGTCAGATTTGTTTTCGATGAGCAGGGCACCCGCGAGGTCTTTTCGTTCCCAAATCAGGCAGAAATAACTGTCGCTTATGCCCCGTTTGACAGAATGAAGGCATTTGGCGATGGACTCTCCCTCTTTGTAAACCGAGGCCCTCCCGGTGTGTCTCGCCTCTTCAAACCGGGCCCGGGCAACGGCTTCCAACCCCTCATAATCATCACCGGAGGCAGTGGTGGCCTTGACTGTCAGCTGGTGATCCTGATTTGTCAAAAAGAGGGTGCAGGCATCAAAGGCGTAATGCCGGGAAAGGAGATGGACGATTTGATCTGCCGCTTCCCGGCTGGTTTCCAGATCGATGGTTCTTTTGATCATTTCTCTCAATAGTTTGCTGCTGGCCTGGGTCATGTCCATTTCCAGGTTTTTCTGGCGATACTTTTTGATGGACTGCTGCAGGGTTTGATCATTCAGCAGAAAAAGAGCCAGAGTTCCCAAAAGTGCACCCAAATGAATGAGATTCATGGGGACATCAATACGAGACAGTATGAAGATCTGAGCAGCCAGGCTGACCAAGCCAATGACCAGGGTGACGTGGAGCGCCTGCTTATCGGCCGTTGCCAGCATCAGGCTCAGAATAATGAACGACACGGGAATGTGACTGTAGGGCAGCATCAAATGGGCAAATGGCGTCACCACGAAGACGAACGCCAGTAAATAGGGGGCTTTTCGAACACTTTCCATCTATGGGGGACTCCTTTTCATCCGACGAGGCGGGCTCTCGATGCGTTAAGTACCGAATGAATCTTATCACAGAAACCGCTGTGATACAAAGGTTTTGTGAGAGAAAAAAACGCGAGAGCCAATGGCGAATGGATGAAAGAAAGAGTTTCTCTTCAGCCCCTTGCCCGCCGTCGCTGAGGATCATAAATGGATACCGGTGCTGTGACCACACTGACGCGGTCATCACCTATTTCAACTTCCAGCTCAGTGCCGTCTGCCGCCACCTGGCTGTTCACAATGGCAAGGGAGATGACGCCAAATCGGGGGGATTTGACGGGAGATGTGATGATTCCCACCTGCTTATCTCCCTGATAAACACGGCTCTGATGTTCTGGCACCTGGTCACCTTCGATGACCAGTGTCTTCAGTCGCCTGGGCGGATTTTTCCCATAAGCTGCCAGGGCTTCAGTTCCCACGCCGTCAGGATGAAGCTTGATAAACCTGTCAAGAGAAAGATCCCAGGGAGAAACGGTGCCCAGGTCAAAATCCAGGTAGATCAGCAGCAGGCCTGCTTCCACCCGGGCAATATCAACCGCCATCACACCGTAGGGAACGCCGCCAGCCGCCACCAGTGTCTCCCATAGATGCAGGGCATCTTTGGTTTCCACCCATACCTCATACCCTTTCTCACCGGAATAACCGGTTCTGGAAACCCAACCCCGGCAGCCGGCAATGATGGTGGGTTCCGGCCAGAAGTGAAAGAATTTCAGTTGAGACAGGTCACCCGCCACCAGCGGTGCCAGAGTTTTCTCGGATTCCGGACCTTGTACGCCGATCATGCAATAATCATCGGTACGGTCGATGACACGGGCATCAAGGCCCTCTGCATAGGATTTGATCTGGTGGATGGCCCGGGGAGCGTTCACCATGATCATAAACCGTTCTTCGGCAAACCGGTAGACATTACCTTCATCCATGAGCATCCCCTGGTGGTTCACAAAAGCGCCATACCGCACATCTCCCGGCTTCATTCCGGCCACTGTGTTGGTGAAGGTGCGCTGAATGAAATCGGCGGCCGCCGGTCCCACAACTTCATAGGTAAAAATGGCGAAAAGATCCAGAAGACCAGCACCTGTGCGAATGGCTTCGTACTCCACCAGTGGGTCACCACCCTGGTGCACCGTCCAGGGATAACCGTCATCCCACAGCATTTCTGCTCCATGTGCCATGTGCCAGTCGTGCAGGGGCGATACTTTACCTTCAACTTTGTCAGCCACCATTTTTTCCCACATATTCTCATCTCCTCTTCAGTTAAGTGCTCGACCCTTTGTACCTTCGACACATCCATCCAAATCCCTGCCTGAAAAATGATTTATTTCAGTCAATTTCATTTTTCATCATTCTTATGAAAATCTCCTGTTGACAAATTGAAAGGAACGACATATATTAGTAAATAGACCGACGGTCGGTCTATTGATGGTTATGCGTTTATTTTATCTGACACCCTCAGGAAAGTGATGTCGACTTCTTACAGAAGGTGCTCTTTCTTTTCATCGCGAGCTCACATGCCATTCCGATAAAAACGTCACATCATCTGGCTGCCAGCGCTTCAACCGCCTCAACACCGACTTGACCTTCTCTTTTATAACTGGCCTGATTTCGTCTTGATGGAGGTGAGTAACATGACCCGGATTATAAAAGACTATGATGTGCGCAAAAACGAAATTCTGGATGCTGCAGAAGCTTTGTTCTATTCCAAAGGATTCGAAAACTGCACCGTCAACGACATTCTCAAGGTGGTTGGCATCGCCAAGGGCACTTTTTATCATTATTTTACTTCGAAGGAGGCGGCGATGGATGGCGTGATTGACAGAAATGTGGACAACATTGTCCATCGGGTACAGGCAACCCTTGAAAAGTTTAGGGCTGATCCGAATGAAAAACTGATGCATGCTTTTCTGGCCATGCGGGTTGATGATCACACTGCCCATCACACACTGGAAGACATGCACCAACCCGCCAATGCCCTCTTACATCAGAAAAGCCTGAAGCAGCTGATACATTCCCTGGCACCCATTTTGGCTGACGTGATTCAGGAAGGGATCGACCAACAAATCTGGCGGTGTTCCCAACCTTTGCAGTGCATGCAGATTTTTCTGGCGGCAGCCCTATCGCTGACAGACGAAGGTATTTTTGAAATGGATGCCGATTCTCAAATGCTGATCATGACAGCACTTATTGGCACTCTGGAGAAAATGCTGGGAGTTCGTGAGAATGAGTTTCTGAAGCAGTATGGCGCCCACTGGGCCACTGAATAATGACCCTGTCGCTTTACCGCGCTTTTGAGAATGCTTTTGAGAGAAGGGTGGATAAATGCAAAGAAAGACGGATACCTATGGAGGAAGATCGATGAACTGGATCATCATTAAAAATGATTTTAAAAGAAACAAAGTGATTCATGCCGGCCTGCTGTTGTTCATTATTTTTTCAGCAAGCCTGGCTGTTTTGTCTGTGATGGTGGCGTCCCAAACCCTGACAGGTATTTCAGACCTCTATCGCATCGCCCAGCCCCCCCATTTTCTTCAAATGCATAAAGGAGAACTGGACCAGAGCGCCATCGATACCTTTATGACCAGCCAAGATAATGTCATTGACTGGCAAACCGTGACCATGCTGAACGTCTACGGCGACCATCTGACCATTGTGGGCACGGGTGATACCACCACCCTTTCTGATTTGCGGCTGGACATTGGTCTGGTGAGACAAAATGAAACCAGGGATCTGCTGCTGGATGCCGCCCATGAAAAGGTGGTTCTTGGCGAAGGCGAGGTGGGCATACCTGTTCTTCTCAGGGAAATGTACGGCATGGAAATCGGCGACCGACTGGTGTTTTTCAATGGAGATGTGATGAAAGAACTGGTGATTGCCACCTTTGTGCTGGACTCTCAGATGAATTCACCCATGACTTCTTCCACCCGAATCCTGCTGAGTGATCATGATTTTGAAGCCCTGTCAACTCATATCAGCGAACATGAGTATCTCATTGAAGCCTATCTCAATGATCCAAAGGAGGCTTCCGGATTAAAAACCGCCTATGAAAATGCTGGGCTCCCCCAAAACGGCCCCACCATTACCTATGCCATGATCTTTATTTTAAGCGCTCTGACAGATCTGGTAACCGTATTTGTCCTCCTTCTGGTGAGCCTTCTGTTGATCATGGTGGCTTTCATCTGCATCAGATTTACCATTCTGGCAACTCTCGAAGAGGAGATTGTTGAAATTGGTATTATGAAAGCCATTGGTCTTTCCTTTAAAGATCAGCGAAATCTTTACCTCCATAAATATCGATTGCTGGCTGCGGCAGGCATTTTATCCGGTTATGGCCTCGCCCTTTTGGCCAGTGGTTTCTTCACCCGGCACATCAGCACCACCTTTGGGAAAAACACACTCGCAGTATCCGCCATTGCCCTGTCCCTTGCCACAGCCTGGCTCCTGTATCTATTAATTATCCTCTACGCCAAAAGGATTCTGAAGCGAATCCGAAGGCTGACGGTTGTGGAAGCCCTGGTCAGCGGTAAGGGTTTTGGGAAAGAAAAGCAGTTTGAGAAACAGGGACTTTATCGTTCCAGAAAGTTGTCTGTCAACTGGCTCCTTGCCCTCCGGGAGGTTTATCATCATTTCAAGGACTGGAGCGTTCTCTTTGCTGTTGTGATGGTGACTGTACTCATGATGCTCATCCCCACCCATTTGATGAACACCTTTGAATCCCCGGTATTTATCACCTACATGGGCAGTTCTCTGAAAGATATTCTCATTGAGGTGGAAAGCGGCGAGCACCTTGCAACGGGCTATGCAAAAGTCAGGAATGTACTGGATGGCGATCCGGCCATTGCCAGTTATGATGCGTTCCGAAGGGTGCGTGTTCAGACGATTGATGGCGACCATCAGCCCTTCAATATTGATATTGACGTCGGCCTGCACGCCGGCAGCGGACTTCAGTACCTCACCGGCCAACAGCCTGAGGCTGCTCATGAAATTGCCCTGTCTTATCTGAATGCCAGTGAAATGAAGAAGGCACCGGGGGATACCGTCATTATTTTCCTTCACGGCGAATCCCGTGAGTTCATTGTTTCCGGAGTCTATCAGGATGTCACCAGCGGCGGTTTTACGGCAAAATCAGCCGATGTTTTCCCGGAACTGGCCAGTACCAAGTACGCTTTCTCTGTAAGCCTGAAGGATGGTGTTCACGCCGAGAGCAAGGCAGATGAGTGGTCGGCCATCATTGGCACCGGTGTCGAGGTGGATCCCATGGATCAGTTTATCAACCAGACACTGGGCGGCGTAGTCAGTCAGCTCAGGCTCATGGTTCTCGCCATCATTCTCATGAGCGCCTGCCTGGTGATGCTTCTCACCGCTTTGTTCATGAAATTGCGTATGGCCAAGGATATATGGGAAGTTGCCATCTTTAAAGCGGTGGGGTTTTCTGAAAAGGATATTCAAAAGCAGTACCTTATCAAAACAGGCGGCGTGGCCCTCATGGGCATTGTCACGGGAATCTTGCTGACCCGTGCACTGGGAAGCCGTATCATCAATGGGGCCCTCAGCTTTGCGGGCATCGGCATCAAACAGGTTGAACTCATTGCAGACCCGCTGGTCACCTATCTCATATGCCCCCTGTTGCTGCTGGCTCTGGTTCTTGTTGTCACAGGCATTTCAACAGGAGCTGCCAAAAGACACAGCATTATTTCGATGATGAGCCAATAGACATTTACCCGCACAGAATCGTCCCTTTATCGGAAAAACCAAACAATTATTCGAGGAGATTTGAGATGAAAACACTACTGGAAGTCACAGGGTTGGCAAAAGACTTTGATGGGGCACAGGTTTTAAAAGGGATCCATCTCACCGTTTATAAAGGAGAGCTGGTGGCCATCATGGGAAGATCGGGATCAGGAAAATCCACCTTGCTGTATGGGATCAGCGGTATGGACAAACCATCTTCCGGCAGCGTTTCATTATTTGACCGGGAGATCACATCCCTGGATGATGACCAGATGAGCGAGCTGCGCCTGAGGCACATGGGCTTTGTTTTCCAGCATGCCTACCTGCTTCACAAGCTTTCTGTGATGGATAACATTGTGCTGCCAGGGTTTAAGGCCGGGGTCCTCTCCCGGGACGAGGTGAATCAGCGGGGAAAGGATTTAATGGAAAAAACCGGCATTTCTTCTGTGGCGGCTCATGACCCGGGAAAGGTTTCCGGCGGCCAGCTGCAACGCGCAGCCATTTGCAGAGCATTGATTAATGATCCTGATATTCTGTTTGCCGACGAGCCCACCGGCGCATTGAACAGCCGCGCCACACAGGAAATCATGGATATCTTCAACCTCATCAACCGCGAGGGCACCACTGTTGTGCTGGTGACCCATGATGCCAAAGTGGCTGCCCGGGCAGACCGGATTATTTTCCTGGTTGATGGATTAATTCAGGATGAACTGGCTCTGGGAAAGTATGCGACGGATGATCAGGCACAGACTGCCCGGGAGAAGAAAATCTTTGAATGGTTGGAAAATCAAGGATTTTAGAAGCATTGCAGAAAATGATTCAAAAAAAAGATCCGAATTACCCCGGATCTTTTTTCTTCAGTTTAACGCAGGTATTTCTTCCGTTATCGCTTCGCTTTTCAGCGCTTCTTCGTACATACGGGAAACATGGTCGTCATCCAGCAGTGCAAGATACCCTTTGTTTCCCAAAAAACGGCGAACAAAGTCATTGGCCGGTTTCAACACCAGTTCCCGGGGGGTGCCGGTTTGTTCAATCACGCCCTGGTTCATCAGCACCACCCGGGTACCCAGCTTCATGGCTTCCTGAATGTCATGGGTCACAAACAAAATCGTATTGTTCATTTGCCGGTGGATGGCCCCCATTTCTTCCTGCAGTTGATTTCGGGTGCGTTCATCCACTGCTCCAAAGGGTTCATCCATCAGAATAATTTCCGGTTCAGCCGCCAGTGCCCTGGCTACTCCCACCCGCTGCTTTTGACCACCGCTGAGTTCACGGGGATAGCGGGGCATGAACTCCCGGGGCAGGCCCACCAGGTCCATGAGCATTTCTGCCTTTTGCTGCTGCAGTGTTTTGGGAGATTTCTGAAGCGACAGGACATAGGCGATGTTTTCCGCCACCGTCATGTGGGGAAACAGGCCAATGTGCTGAATCACATAGCCGATTTGCCGCCGCAGCTCCACAATATTCCACTCACTCAACAGTTTGCCGCCAATTTTCACATAGCCGGTGTCAAAGGGAATCATCCCGTTGATGATTTTCAGCAGGGTGGTTTTTCCGCAGCCGGATTCACCCAGCAATGTGATAAACTCTCCTTTTTCAACCTGCAGGTCAAGCCCTTTGAGCACGTCTCCTTCACCATAGGATTTCGTCACCTTCTGAAACTCAATGACAGCCATTATGGCAGCAGTCCCTTCTCTCTCAGAAAGTTTTCAGCCACTTCTCTGGGGTCTTTGTTTTCCACTTCCACCGCGTAATTCATGGCAATCATATCTTCATTGGTAATTTGACCTGTCAGCTTTTCCAGAACAGCTTCCAGCTCAGGATACTTGTCAAGCGTCTCCATGCGCACCAGAGTGGCGGCATGATAGGCGGGGAAAAAGTGCCGGTCATCCTCCAGCACCACCACATCGACTTCCTGCAGCTGGCCGTCGGTGGTGAACACTGCCAGGGCGTCCGTTTGGTTGTTGCGCACCACATCATAACGAAGACCAATGTCAATTTCCTTCAATGATCCAAACGCCAGCCCATACACCTCTTGCAGGCCTGGATAGCCATCTTCCCTTTCGAAGAAATCGGCGTTGGTGGCGAAGGTGAGCGTCGGGCTGACTGCCACCAAATCAGTAATGCTGTGCAGCTGGTGAGCCGCCGCCACTTCCCGGGTCACGGCAATGCCATAGGTGTTTTCAAAACCATACAACCCTGTCCAGTGAATCTGGTATGCTGCTGCATAGGCTTCTTTGGTGGCCTGGTACAGTGTCTGGGGATCAGCGATCAGATCTTCCTTTAGAACAAACAGCCATCCGGTACCGGTATACTCCGGGTAGATATCGATATCCCCCCGCTCCATGGCCGGGTGAATGTTGGAGGTGCCTCCGCCGATGCCATGGTTCAGCTCAACTTCAATATCTGTTTCTGCTTCAATGAGCAACCCCAGCATTTCAGCCAGCACATACTGTTCCGGCATGGGTTTACTGGCAATCACCACTTTGTTTGCTTCCCGGCTGCCGCAGCCGGCCAGAAGAACGGCCGTTACCAGCAGCGTCAACAGAAGGAATACACCTCTGAAACCAGGTCTGTGAACAGGGTGGTGGCTATGGTTGGGACTGTGGCTTTGGCGATGGTGATCCCGCTGGCCATCTTCAGGTTTTGACTCTCTCATGGTGCAGCTGCGTTTTTTCATGTTTTCCTCCTTCTCCCAGATAATGGGTTCGCAAGTATTGTTCGACTTTCTCCAGCATCATATCGGTGATAATGGCAAAAAGGGCGATGAGCAGACTGCCTGCAATGGTCATTTCCGCATAGTTGGTGGAAATCCCCCGCCAGATGGCACGCCCCAAACCACCTGCTCCAATAAATGAAGCAATGCCCCCCAGGGCAATGGTCATCACCACCATGGTGCGAAATCCGCTGAAAATCACCGGCAGCGCCAGGGGCAGCTGAATGCGCAGCAGCAACTGTCCAGGGGTACTGCCCATTCCCTCGGCCGCTTCCATAATCTCTGGGTCGACTTCTATGAGGCCGGTATAGGTGTTGCGAATCATAGGAAGCAGCCCATAGAGAATAATGGCGATGAGGGCACTGCGCAACCCAATGCCGGTGATGGATACCAGAACGCCAAAAAGTGCAATGGAAGGAATGGTGAATAAAAAACTGGTGAGCCGCAACAGCAACCCGGCCATCCATTTGTTTTTTGTCATGGCGATTCCCAACACCAGCCCCAGCACTGTGATAATTCCCACGGCGATCAGGGTGATATACACATGCTGAACAAAAAGCTCCCAAAAAAAATCGGAACGGTCACGATATAACTGCAGAATTCGAATGGGCATGTCATCAACTCCTTTAACCTGAACGTTCCCATTTTTACATCATACCCGAACCTCCAAAAAATAAGCAATTGCCACCCGCCTGTTCCCGGGAAGATTTCAACTGCACGATGAAAAAAACTTGACAGAAAACACGGAGGCGCGTATATTAATATTACTAGCTTACTAATTTACTAAATTAGTAAGCTAGTAATATTTTCTATTGCTTGCTTGGCACCTGATGAAGTCGACCCCTGGCAATGTGCCTGTTCCGTGAATGATTGGACTGGCAAGTTAGATGTTTCCTGGTTTCTGTGTTTTCCAAAGGAGGAAAATAAAATGAAGATCCCAACCAACTTAAAGCACAAACCCGTAATTGTTTCTGAGAACTATGGCAATGTGGATGGGCATTATGCCTACAATACCGATGCCCAGGGTTTATCACTGGGCCTGGCTCAATGGAATGACCGGGGCAAGGTGGATATCTCTGCCAAGGTGTGGCGCCACACCGGTGGTAAATGGTCACGGCAGTCGGAAGAGCTTCCCCTGCACCGGGTGCTGGATCTGGCGATTTTAGTATGCCGCACCAACCAGTATTTTCGGGATGCCTACCGGTTCGAAAAGCTGTATGACCCGGAAAACCCCACGCTGGATCGCGTGGGGCTTCAGGGAGATGCCATGACGGTGGCTGTATGCACCGATAATGAAAGAATTGACGAAGACATTCAACTGTTCAGCCAGGCATTGACGGAGGACGGTGAACTGATTGGTGAACGCCTCAGCACCCTGGCCCGGATTCTGCGGGAAATGGGGTATTAGCATGGACAGACAATGCCATTAGTCAATATTGATGGACTTCAACTCTTTGGATGAAGAGGACTCCCTGTCTTTGCGGACAGGGTTATCCCTGTATTCTGTCACTGCTTCCAGAATGGTGTTCCCCAGCTTTCGCACTTCGGCAGCCTCGTCTTCCGGCAGGTGGTCGATCACATTGTCCATCATGCCCAGTTTCAACTTCACCAGTCCTTTGATCAGGTTTTCATTCATTTGTTTCACCTCCAAACTCAATGCGAAGACTACTTTCCTCAAATTTTGCTTTCTGAATGGTATAGTTCAGCAGGGTGCGGGGTAATGTGATATTCCGTTTTCGGCTGCCCACCCTGATGAGCAGTTCATCACCCTTTTGGTTCAGGTTGATTTCACCCTTGTCGGCAAAGGGCATGTGAATCGTCAGGCGGTAACCCTGTTCCGTTTTTTCGATGACCTGAGACCTGCCGGTGTACATGATGGCTTCAGGTGTTTCGTCACCAAAGACGGCCTCTGCCATACGGTTCAGCATGTGCATCCCCACCACCTCTGTTTCGAAAAGGGGGGCGTAATAGATGGGCAGCGGACTGAAGCTGTCGATGATTTCTTTTCTGTATTTGTGCTGGATGTCCTTCCACACCATGAAATAATCGTCGGTGACTGTATCGGGAATCACCCGGTTGACCACAATGGCATCCACATTGAAGTCATAAAGATTCAAATAAGTGAAGCTGCGCTGGGCCTCCTTGATCACCATTTTCTCCGGATTCACCACCACCCGGATGCTGGTGATCTCTTTGTTTGAGAAGAGCTGTTTCATTTCGTCAAGATGATAATACAGGTTGTCGATTTCATTCATCACGTCACTGGAAGGCATGGGAATCCCCAGGAGTGGCTGCATCACAGGACCAAATACCTTAATGGCCTTTTTTTTAAGCGGAAACAGTTTTTCCATCCACCACCGGAACATATCGGGAAAACTTAAAAGGGCCAGGCTTTCACCCGTGGGGGCACAGTCAATGATAATCACCTCAAAGCGGCCTTCCTTATAGTATTGCAGTACCCGCAGCAGGCTGAGCAAATCTTCCATGCCGGGGAACATGGTCAGCTCTTCGGTGGTGATATCTTTCACTGCCTTGGCGGTGAACAGTTCGGTGAGGTAGTGCTGCACCTTTCCCCATCCCTGCTCCATTTCATGAATGCTGTCAATTTCCTGGGCCCACAGGTTGGGAGCCACTTCTTCCGGCTCAGGGGTCAACTTTATATCCAATGAGTCGCCCAAACTGTGGGCCGGATCTGTGCTGACCACCAGGGTTTTCAGGCCCTTTGCAGCACATTTTGCCGCCGTTGCCGCTGCTACACTGGTTTTTCCCACGCCGCCCTTGCCTGTGTACAAAATAATTCTCATGTGATCCTTCCTCTCTTTTCGCCTGTTTTTGATCAGTAGTTCGGGGTAATTGTTTCTTGTTGCGAATACTTCGTACCTCGTAATATTCAGGTAAAAAAAAGTCATTGTCATCTTATGAGCCGTTTCGCTGTCCCTTTTTCTTCGCCCATTGATTCATTAATTGATTGATTGATGAACATGGCATGTTTCTATTCAATCTCGATTCGTTTGATCCCGGTTTCCTGAACCACTTGTTCCTCTTCGGATTCTTTTCTTTGCTTCAGTTTCCGGAATACTTTAAGGGCAATGCGCATTAATAATTGGTGTTCTTCAACTGTCAGGTCATCCATGATCATGGCAAAGTATTCTGACATCACTTTTTTAAAGTTATCCACCAACTCCTGGCCAGCCTCTGTCAGCACCAGCACCACGATTCGCCGGTCTTCCTCACTTCGTCCCCGTCTGACATACTGCTGGCGCACCAGGCGATCCATCAGACCGGTGGCGGTGCTCATGGGAAGACCCATGGTTGCTGCCAGTTCTGTCATGGTGGTATTCTCTTTTCGGGAAAGATACAACAACGCAAACAGCTCTGTTTTGGACACTTTCATGTCCAGCTCAAGCCATTCTTCCGGGAAAAAGATTTTTTTCAGGTTGTCTGTCACAAATTGCAGAAATTCGTCTGATGGGTTCACTGTTTCTTCCTCCGAACATTTCGTTAACCGAAGTATTTATTTCAGTATATGCCTGTTTAATCTGAATGTCAATGGTTTTGTCAAAAATAGTTGACCCGCCCTTTTATTTCCCCAGTTTGAAGGGAATGGTACGCAAAGCTGCACCGATGAGAATGAGCATATAGAGGGCTATGTCCAGCATAAGTCCCACCTTCAGCCCCCAGGAAACCAGCGAGTATAAGGCGAATAGACCTGTTGCCTGGAGGAAGGTGCGCAGGTGCTGACTGGCAAAGCGAAGGCGTTCTTCTTCTGTTGCCGCCACTGCTTCTTTATACGAAACATAGTTGATGTAGTAAACTCGCTGGGTTTTTAAAATCATGTAAAACAGCCCTGCCAAAAGCAGATTCATCAGATTGAGCCACACCAGTGTAACTGCCTTAGCGCCCAGTACTTCTCCCCACCTGGGAGTAACGATGGAGAAAATACCGGCACATACGAAAAATACCAGAAACCACAGTCCCAGCATACCGTATGCCTTCACCGGGTATTGGTTTCGGTTCCCGCTTTTCTGAAAGACCTGCTGCTCATTCGATTGACGTTCCATGGTGATTTCCTCCCTGACTGTCGACAAAACAAAACGAGGATATGGGATACGCTTCGTCATCTTAACCACTTACCCAATATGCCACCGATGCCTGATGACCACGGGGTTTTATCATATCCTTCATCCGGCTTCTACTTGATCTTTTCCAGCCTGAAAATCACGTGGTGATACTGCTCTTGTCCCTCTTTGGGAATTGACCTAACGCCCACCTGGTCAAACCCACTGCGGGTCACTTCGTTGGTGATGCGCACGCCGGCAATTTCACGGGCATAGCTGTCCCGCTGACTCAGCATTTCCTGTAATCCGGACCCGAAGATCAACCCATAACCGCTCACGTTCTTCTGGGCACCTACAAAAGCCATCACCATCAGTTCTTTCTGGTGACTGTAGGTGGGCTGCCAGAAATCTGTGTCGGTTCGTTCCACCTCAAAGCTGACACCTGTCACCACTCCGTTTTCAACGGTAAGCTCATGCTTGGGAGGCGGCCCGTCAAAGTCAAAATCAAAATAGTAGCGGTTGGGGCGATGATCCTCAATTTCCACCCACTCCCCTGTGGCTGTCATGCGACGACTCCAGGCGCCTCTGTTGGGACGGGTTAACATGTCGTTTACATTGGCTGCATAGGTTTCCGGTGTCAAGTCTCCCCGGTGCACCGGCAGCTGGGCCTGCATGATGATCCAGAAGGCCGAGGCCAACACTGTCACATAGGCAATCGCCATGATCCAGCCCCGTAGTTGCCGGGTATCTTTCAACTGATAGCTCAGCCCTTCATCCCATTCCAGAACCTCCCCCTGCAGGGTGGCTTCGCTGCTGCGCCAGCACCTCACCAGATTATAGATGGGAATGCCATAACCCAACCCCTTGGCGAATACGCCCAGCATCCGGCTGAACCCCTGCTTGTAAGTAAGCAGGGACCCATCGGTATTGCGAATCTCCAGCCCGAATATGAACTTCCCCGGAGTGGTTCCCCAGAAAGCCAGCAGGGCCGGTTCGATCACCATCATCAT
Source organism: Anoxynatronum sibiricum (assembly GCF_039414295.1). Lineage (NCBI taxonomy): Bacteria > Bacillati > Bacillota > Clostridia > Eubacteriales > Clostridiaceae > Anoxynatronum > Anoxynatronum sibiricum. The sequence continues at coordinate 68,359 of NZ_JBCITM010000006.1, forward strand.
GCCCAATATAATGTAGCTGTCCAACAGATTGATGAGAAAATGGTTTGGCGGATGCCACCGGATGATAAAATAATGTATGGCGGCCCACAAGATACCGTACAGAGACTGATCAAAAGACCGGGCGATCAGCCGCCGCCAGGGGTGTCCCACAACGGTTGATTCAACTTCTTTCACAGGTTTCCCATCATCAGCCATGATCTGTGTTGTTGTCGCTTCTGTCATTGTTATTCATTCCCTTCTTGTTGTCTTCACATGTCAGCTGTTCTCCATACAGTCATTTAACCCGCTCATCTCAGGAATTTTTCCCACCCATTTCCATTTCATGAGACAACTCTCAACATGACCCATTCTACGCGTTGGATACAGGCGCGTCAAGTCAACCGGGCTTTTGGAGAGTCTTTTAAATTGCGCTCTCAAAACCGTTCGCAAATTGTCGTGCTATCATGAATGACGCAAAAAGAGAACTTCTTGTTACCATCCAAAGAAGTTCTCTTATAGGATCACCACTTTCAACACGTCATGCTTTTACAAGTGAGCAACAATCATCTCCATTTCCCCTGCCATTTTCATTGAACCAAATTGTTGGGGCACTATAAAATGATCGCCTTTATTTACCTCTATCCCAGCAACGTGCCCGCTGCCTTTGATGACACTCACCAGTTTAAATATTTCATCATGCTCAAAAATTTGATTTCCGCTTACCGCCAGCTTCCACACCGTAAAATGTTCCGTTGCCACTAAACGTGTCTGACAACCACCTGCCACATGCACCATCTGCGGTATCGACTCATGGTCCTGATGGGGTATGCTGATCACATCCAAGCTCTTATGTATATCCAACTTCCTTGGCTTGCCTTCTTCCAGCCGGTTAAAATCAAATACACGATACGTCACATCACTGGATTGCTGAATCTCCAGCAGCAGGGTGCCTTTTCCGATGGAGTGGATCGTCCCTGCAGGAATGTACAAAAAGTCCCCTGGTTTAATTCTCTTTTTTTTCAGCAGCTCTTCCCATCGTTCTTCCCTGATCATGGTTTCCATTTCATTTTTGTTTGCCGCACGATGACCCAGAATGAGCTCAGCGCCTTCTTCGCAATCCAGGATATACCAGCACTCTGTTTTTCCCCGTTCACCATTCTCGTAGTGGTGGGCATAGTGGTCATTTGGGTGCACCTGAACGCTTAAGTCCTCTTTTGCATCAATGATTTTTATCAGCAACGGAAAAGTGGCTCCTTTTAAATTTCCAAAGATAGACTTTTCATGTTGCCACAGCCAGCTGAGTGTTCGACCTTCATGCATGCCATTGATGATGGTGCTGTCTCCATTTGGATGTCCGCTGACCGTCCAGCATTCACCGATCTTATCGCTTGCAAGGGTCGTATCAAAGTACTTTGCAAGCCGGTTTCCACCCCATATTTTTTCATAAAACAGTTTATCTAAAAAGAGCAGCTCCATCAGATTCTCCTTTTATATCCTTTTTGTGTTATATAAGTTGATGCGCCAGTATCAGTCCGCCTGTAATCCCTGCATTGTTCCCCAGTGACGGCAGCACGATATACTCATCTACCGCTGGTATCTCCACATAGTCTGCCAGCATCAGAGAGAACTCTTTTTTGACAAACTCCAATACCTTGCTTTGGCTCATGACGCCTCCTCCCAGGACTATTTTTTCCGGCCGAAGTATGAGGGTGTAATTCACCAAGGCCTGGGCCAAGTAATAGCCAATCATCTCCCATATGGGATGATTTTTGTCCAGTTCTTCCGCTTTTACTCCACATCTTTTCTCAATGGCAGGGCCCGAAGCGAGTCCTTCCAGGCAGTTTCCATGGTAAGGGCAACTTCCTTGAAACGGGTCTTTGGAATGATTTCTTAAGAGGATATGTCCCATCTCTGCATGGCCGAAACCTTCTAGAAATCTGCCGTTAAAAATGGCACCACCTCCCACTCCAGTTCCAACAGTGAGGTAGAGGCAGCTGTTTTTATCTGTCGCACTGCCTAAATGGTATTCTCCCAGACAAGCCGCGTTCACGTCGGTGGTCCAGCCAATGGGGCACTGATAATGCTTTTTCATTTCGCCCAGGAAGTTGTAATTTCTCCACTTTGTTTTGGGGGTAGAAGTAATGTACCCGTAGTTAGGCGCCTGATGATTAATGCCAATGGGTCCAAATGAACCAATCCCCATGGCTTGAATGTCTTCGCAGGCATCAAAAAAACCAATGATCTTTGCCATGGTTTCCTCTGGACAAGTTGTTGGAAAGGAAGTTCTGTCTATGATATTAAACTGGTGATCCCCTACTGCACACACAAATTTAGTTCCACCTGCTTCAATGGACGCCAACATATTGATCGCTCCTTCGTGGTATCTCTCATACCCCCGGCAAGCCCATGTTATCACATCTCTATGGGCGATGGATACTTCGCTAAGTTTCACAAGCATCGCGGCCTGTCTCTTAGAAATGAAAACCCAGCAACCACAGACTGTACCATGTGTCAGGTTGCCGGGTTTTCTATGAAAAAAGAGAAGGCATTTTAACAGCCCTGTTTATTACAGGGATGACTTGTCAATCACCGACACACCTGTGTCAACTAATTCGTCTGCAATCGTCTCTCCTTTAAGTGCTTTAACTGCAGTTTTCATGCCTTCGTAACCCATCACATCAGGATTTTGTGCCATTGTCGCCAGTAATTGTCCTTCTGAAATCAACTGCAGGATGGTGTCTGATTTGTCAAAACCAACACCTACAACGCCGCCGCCAGCTTCTTTAATGGCATTTCCTGCGCCCACTGTTGAACCTTCATTGGCGCCAAAGATTCCCACGACCCCTTCAGTAATGTAGTTGGCCGCAATGTCTTGTGATCTCGCCGCGTCCCCTTCGCCATACTGTGTCTGCAAAAGCTCAAAGGCTGTGCCTTCAAATGCTGCTCTAAATCCATTTTCTCTTGCCACGACTGATGAAGTGGATGCATTCACATTCACGATACCAATTTTTCCTTCTGTGATGCTTTGTGCTTCCAATGCTGCCAGCATTTCCATGCCGGCTGTTTTTCCAGCCGCTTCGTTGTCTGTGGCCAGTGTCTGCACCGCAGGAAAATCTGCCGGCGAATCAACGTAAACGATTTTGATGCCTTCATTTTCCGCTTCCCTCAATGCCGAAGTAACCGCATTGGGTCCGTTGGCTGCCAACAGAATGGCTTGTGCACCGCCAGCAATCGCATTGTTGATACTCTCAATTTGCTTTGCATCATCTTTCACGTCAGGCGCCAGCCACGTGTAGCTCACATTGCCCAGTTCCTCAGCCGCCTTTTTTGCCCCTGCATCCACTGTCACCCAGTGCTGATCCATTTGATCCATGGTGATCAGGTACACCTTGAAGCTCTCCTCCGCTGCTGCCTGCCCTGCCGGTTCGCTTGTGCTGGTGGATCCAGTATCATTGGAGCATCCAACCATGGTCATCAGAAGCATCAAAACAAGAACTGCTGTCACTAACTTTCTCATCATGTTAATCCCCCTTGATTTTATTTTAAAGCTTTCGCTTTAAAGACAGTTTCAGGTGCATCGAAAAGAGCCGGGTTGTCTTCACGCTGCCGCTTTCCCTTTTTTGTTTTTTCTGTTATTGGCTCTTAAGACAATGTCTAAAAGAACAGATATAATGACGATGACCCCAATCACGATGTTTCTGATGGCCACCGGTGCACCTGCGAATTGAAGCCCGTTCTGCAACACGCCCCATATGGATGCGCCAACGATTGTACCCAGGAGTATGCCCTGACCACCCAGGGTACTGACACCACCAATCACCGATGCTGCAACAGCGTATAATTCATAGGTGGTCCCCGCATCCATGGTGCCCATACCGCTGATGGCCGTCATGATCAGGCCCACGGTTGCTGCACAAACAGCACTGACAAGATATGCTTTTGTAACGGTCTGTGCAATATTCACGCCAGATAAGTGTGCTGCATGGGCATTGCTGCCGACCGCATAAATATGCCTGCCTGTTCTGGTTTTGCTCAGGATAAAGTTAAACACCAGCCATAATCCAAGGGCAATCCAGATGGTATTAAAGAGCCCCGCTGTTTTCCCATAATAAAAGAGTTCTCTAAACCCTTCAGCCCCTGCTCCAATCGAGTCTGTATTGTAATTGTTGTTCACAATTTGGGCGATCCCCCGGGCAATGGTCATTGTTCCCAATGTGGCAATAAATGGTGGCAGTTTTGCTTTTGACACCAACTGACCATTGAGGATTCCCATGGCCAGTGCCGCCACATAGGTGAACCCAACTGCCAACCAGGGGCTCATGCCTTTGGTCATTAATGTGGCCGAAATCATACAACTCATCCCCACCACTGATCCAATTGACAAATCAATATTCCCGGTGATAAGTACATAAGATTGTCCTATGCCAATCAATATGATGGGGGCGATTTGTCTAAGCAGATTGGAAACGTTTCTGCTGGAAAAGAAGTTGGGATTTAAGATGCCGAATACAACAACCAGCACCACCAACCCCACAGAAGCCGTAATCACCTGCCCCATCCCTCTTTTCGAAAACACTTTTAGCATTTTTTTGCCGAGATCCTTATTTCCCATACCCAGTCTCCTCTGCTTTTTTTACGCGATGTCATGATGAATCTTTTTATCAAACTGCGTTGCATACGCCAGAATGGAATCCTGTGTTGCCTCTTCGATATCCAGCTCTTTTGTAATTCTTCCATCTGCCATTACCAATATTCTGTCGCTAATTCCAAGTATTTCCGGCATTTCCGACGAAACAAAAATGACACCGATTCCCTGGCTTTTTAACGCATTCATGATATTGTAGATTTCCACTTTGGAACCAACATCGATGCCCCGAGTCGGCTCATCGAATATCACCACTCTTGAGTTTCTTGCAAGCCATTTTCCCACCACTACTTTTTGCTGATTACCACCCGACAGGCTCTCTGCATCCACATCTGAGTTAGCCAGTCGTATATCTAAATTCTTAATCGCTTTCACGGTCATTTCTTCTTCTTTTGTTGTGTTCACAATCCCCATTTGGTTAACCATCATATCCAAATTGGGTAAAGCGATATTATCCTTAATGCTGAGCTTGGTGCACAATCCATCTTTTTTTCTGTTTTCAGGAGCCAGAACGATCCCCGCATTGATGGCATCGATGGGCTTGTTGATTTCCACCACTTCACCATCTATGAGAATGGTGCCTGAATCCTTTGGGTCTGCTCCAAAAATCGCCCGGGTCGTTTCTGTTCTGCCCGCTCCCATGAGCCCTGCAATGCCCACAATTTCCCCTTCGTAAAGCGAAAAGCTGATATCCTTCACCAGTTTACCCGCATTTAAATGCTGTACTTCAAAAATCTTGCGTCCCACACTTCGGTTAACCCTTGGGAACTTTTCTGTAATTTCTCTGCCAACCATATGGGCGATCACTTCTTGAATGCTGGTATCCTGAAAATCCATGGAAGTGATGTATTGCCCATCACGTAAAATCATCACGCGATCAACAATATGTTGCAGTTCTTCCAACCGGTGAGAAATATACACAATGCCACAACCTTCATTCTTTAAGCGATTGATGATGGCAAAGAGCTCGTCGATCTCCTGAGAGGTTAATGCTGAGGTTGGTTCGTCCATGATGAGTATTCTTGCATTGGTGGACAGTGCTTTTGCTATTTCCACCATTTGTTGCTTTGAGACAGACAGATCTCCCAGTACTGTGTCTGGATCAATATCCATGCTCAAGCTGCTGAGAATTTCCGACGCTTTCCGATTCATTTCCGCATCTGATAGAACACCGTTTTTAGTCACTTCCCGCCCAAGAAAAATATTTTGTGCCACAGTGAGGTGGTCGCACATATTCAGTTCCTGATGAATAATGGCTATTCCAAGTTCTTGTGCCGCGACAGGATTCATTTCTGTCACCATTTCACCAAAGATCTTCATTGTCCCTTCATCCATTGTATAGACACCTGACAGAATTTTCATGAGGGTTGATTTGCCGGCACCATTTTCTCCCAGCAATGCCAGCACCTCACCAGCTCTTAGCTGAAGCGACACCTGATCCAGTGCCTTCACACCCGGAAAACCCTTGGAAACGTTTTCCAATTCCACAATAAAATTGCCCATAAGAAACCCCCTCGTCCTGCTTCCGTCACATTGTCTTAAAAAGATACCATACTTTTTAAAAAAATGAGGTAGGAATTCTTTTGAAATAGGGGGACATTTTTTAGATATTTCGTTTTATGACTGCTTTTGATATGATTCTTCACCTTTATGTTGTTCTTCATCTCTATACTGCCTTGCAAGACCCGGTTCACTGTTGAACTGACATTCTATCATCTGACATGGGACAGTTCACTTTTGTCATAGTTTTTCATGAATACGCCGTTCTCCATCCTTAGCAGCCTGTCCGACACCGTTAAGGTATCTGCAATATTCACCGCCAGTATAATGACAGCACTTCCCTTATTTTTCAGCATATTGATGAGTTTGACAATACTGCCGCGCAAATACATGTCGGCATCAGCAAAGGGCTGCATAATAAACACCACTTTAGGATTAAATAATTCAACTCGATAATATGCCAGCTGATACAAGGATTTTGCATCCAGCGTTCTGATGTCTTTGACATCAATATCGTTTCCCATCAATAGATGGTATTCTTCTTTTATGCTTTTTAGAACTCTTTTGGGGATCACATATGTTTTCAGCTTGTAGTCCATCAGAAACGTCAGGTTTTCCAGGTATGACATATGATAAAACAGCATATTTTTGACAGGATTCTCCGGAATAAACACCACTTTGTTTTCCAGCAGGTTGCCTACGCTGATGGGATCAATGCGTTGACCGTCCAACAACCATTCGCCGCTGATCGGTTGATAAGACCCCTGAAGAATTTCGGCGATATCTTGAATGCCCTTATTATTCACATCAAGCAGCGTCACACACTCCCCTCTTCTGACTGAGAAGCTGATGTCGTCAAGATGTTCTGTCTTAAAGTGATGACATTCAAAAATGCCTTGATGCAGCTTACTTTCTCGGGTGTTGCTGTGACGGTCAAAGGCGATGATATATGGCTGCATCGTTTCCACAGAAAAATCTTTTTGATCAATCACCTTGATGACGCTGCCATTTTCCAGAAGACATACCCGATCACAAATTTCAAATGCCTCTTCGTGATGATTCGCAATATAGATGAAAGCGGTTCCTTTGCGGGCATAGGGGAGCATCAGCTCTTGAAACACGCCCAACTCTTCAATGCTTAGAAAGCTTGCCAGCTCATTAAGTATAATCAGCTGGGCGCCGGTGATCAATGCCTTGATTAACTCAATAATCGTTTTTTCAAACATGGATAACGCTGAAATGTATTCGTTGGCTCGAATCTTAACGCCCATTTCTTTTAGCAATTGATCGGTTTTCTCCTGAAGTTTTTTTTCATGAATAATGTGCTCATTAAACTGATTGTTGAGGACATTAATATTATCCGTTACTTTCAAGCTTTCGATCAGTTTTGTCTCTTTATCAATGACATACACTTTGTTGTTGGTCATATTGCTATGTTCATAGTAGTTGACTAATGTTTCGTTAAAGTAGATTCTGCCAAACTTGATGGATTTGTTTTGAGCGATCAGTTCTATCAACTGTTTCTTGCCATGATTGTTCAAGGGGATTAATCCCATTATTTCGCCTTTGAAGACATGAAAGTTAATATTGTCCAAATAAGTAATCCCGTCAATTCGACTGGTGACATTTTCCACTCTCAGAATTTCTTCCTTTATCATTGGCACCACACAACACCTCACCTTATTGGGACTCCTTCATCAGCGGCATGGTTATTTCCACATCTGTTCCTGCCCCCACACGGCTATAGATGTAAACCCCGTACTCATCGCCAAAAATTAGTTTGATTCGATTGTTGACATTCAGCAAGGCAATCCCTGCCTGGCTTTTATCTTCTTTCATGTACTCCAGCGAAGCTCCTCGAAGTTTTTTGTTCAGACTTCGCACTCGGTTCTCTTCAATGCCCACCCCATTATCCGAAATGACAATCATCAATCGTTTCTGGGTGGCTTGAATTTTTAATGCCAGCATTCCCACTCCCATTTTTCGCTCTACTCCGTGGAAAATGGCATTTTCAAAAACTGGTTGCAATGTAAGCTTTGGTATTTTTGCTTTCAAAATTTCTTTTTCTTCCCCTTGTTCCACTTGATACTCCGTATGAAAATTCAGTTTCTCTCCAAACCTGAACTTTTGGATAAGATAATAGTTCTCCACATTTGCAATCTCATCTTCAAGGCTGACAAGCTTATCGACGTTGGAAATGGTATACCTGAAGAAAGTGGCCAAAGCTTCTGTCATATTGGCAATGCTATCCACCCCTTCAATCAATGCCTCACTGCGAATTCCTTCCAACGTGTTATACAGAAAATGTGGGTTAATCTGATTTTGAAGCGCCAGGTATTCAGCATGTTTTTTAGAGCCTTCAATGAGTTCTTTTGTGTCAATGATTTCCTGAAATTTTTGAAAGGCAAGGTGAGAAGCTTCGTTAAAGTGTACCCTCACGTCAAAGACACCTTTGAAAATGTACCCTTCCTGAAACAATCTAAGTACCTTGCTTGTTTCTTTGTACGGTCTGTAAATCCATTGATATGAGAGGTAAATTCCTCCAATGATCAACGATGCATACAGCGCCAGCCACGCATAACTGCTCCGGTTTGTTGACATAAAAATCAACCGAAGACACACGAGTGTCAACAGCGAACCCATCACAAACAACAGCACTACAACTCTGGTCAATAGGTATGGTCCCCGGTTATCTCTCATTTTTTTCTCCTAAGCAAATATTTTTCGGTATTCATTGGGCTGCAAACCCGTGTGCTTCTTAAATGACTTGGTAAAATATTTCACATCGTTATATCCCACCATCAAAGACACGTCTAAAATCCTTAAATCAGATTCTTTAAGCAGTACCTTTGCTTTTTCGATTCGGGTCTTTGACAGATACTCAATGAAAGAGCTGCCTGTCTCTTTCTTGAACACACTGCTAAAATAGCAGGAGTTAAACCCGATATGTGTGCCTACTTCTTCCAGTGTCAGCGGGTTCATATAGTTCTCTTCAATATATTTCTTCGCCTGTCTGATTGATTTTAAACCGCTGCGAGATCCATCTTCGATAAACGCGCTGATGGAAGATGTGATATGGAAACTGAGGGCCTCAAATAGTTCATCCATAGAGCCTGCTTGTTCCAGACGGCGAATCAAAACGTTTTCCTTTTCTGAAACAATACTGAAATGCGTATGACTGCTCTTCATTGTCCGATGGAATAGTTGAATTGTTTCATGAATCATCTGTTTGAGATAAGCACCGCCGATGGGAATCTGTGCGATTTCATTCTTAAACCCTTCAATGGCCCTTTCAACACCTTCCATATCCAAGTGTTCTATTTGGAGAGTGAGTGCTTTAGAAAAACCATGGTACAGATGATCCACTACAGCCTGATCCATCATCTGATGGTTTGGCATAATAACGCTGCCGCTTCCCGTCACGATTCGGTCTTCCGCTAACAGACTTGCCGACCCCAGGGATTCCACCAAACCATTCAGGCTCTGCTTTTCTTCCCCTATGGCGATGGTCACAACAAACCCTTGCTTTCTTCCTTCCATTTGATTGCTCTGTTTCAAGATCTGATGTAGCGTCTCTTTCATGTTGCTTTTCTGATCTGAAGAATAGTTCATGATCAAGTAGAGCGTTCTCTGTTTTCTGACAACCTCCCCTTCATGCACTAAGTTTTGAATAGAGGCTGTCAGACGGGCAGTCATTTCATCCATCAACTGCTGAAGGCTTGGTGAATCAATCTTTGCTGCCTGATCAATCTTAATACAGGCCACGCTAAACAACCCTTCTCGAAATTCGAAGTGATACGTCTCGTTTATGTCACACAACCGATGCTCGTGATAACTTCGCGCATTTATAAACATAAGATCATTTAAGAACCATTGCCTTGTCTTACTCACATCGTCTTTAAGCATCATTACGTAGTCTTTTTCCAAATCAATTTGGTCATTTTTCCTGTTAACACACGCGATCACCTTCATCAATGATTTAAGCAGTTCGTTTTGATTAATGGGTTTAAGCAAATACTCCTGCACACCTAAAGCGATTGCTTTTTTAGCATATTCAAACTCACCATAGCCACTGATGATAATAAACTCGACATCATTTCTGATTCTTTTTATTTTCTCGATCATTTCCAGCCCGTCACAACCAGGCATCCTAATATCTGTAATGACAATATCCGGCTTTTCTTTTTCTGCCAGAGCCAAAGCTTCCACGCCATTATGCGCAGTCCCCACCAGGCACATCTCAAGCTTCTCCCAGTCAATTAACTTGATAATCAATTGACAAATCCGCACTTCATCATCCGCAATGATCACGCGCACCATTTACTTCAGCTCCCCCATCATCAGGCTTCAGTTGCAACCACCTCTATTAGCTTGAACCAGACTATGTCACATGTCCACAGGCTGATTATACCATTACCACTACGCATCACAAAATATTCTGTCTCATCCGCACGTGCTGACAGATGAATTTCCCCTTGGAACACCGCAAGATTTCATTGCCAGCATGACTGCTTTTTGCCGCCACGTTTTTTTGACAACGCGTTATTTCTTTTATCTCTTCCTGCTTTTTGATAGAATGGATATCGAGTTGTTTCATCAACTATTTCTGGCACCTATTTCAAACAAACTTTCCGCCATAGGAGGCGTCAAGCATGCAGAAAAAAGACATTTTGGAACTAAAGAAACGGTTTAAGAAAAACGACTGCACCTTCACCAAGGTGTGTGGCTGTTATGTAAGTAATGACCAGCGCATCCTGCTGCAGTTTCGGGAAACTTTTCTCACCCTGGAAGAAGAGGATGCTTTCAAATATCTGGAAATTGCAGGAAAAGTCATGTCCGGTGGTATTGATAATCAAATTTTAGCATTGCAGTTTCCTTTGGATGATACCCTTGAAAATCAGCACCAGGCTTTTCTTTATCAGCTGAAAAAAAGTCAGCTGAAAGACGATGAGCTATTACACACCTTCTATCAGTCGGTGATTGATCAGTATGATCACGATAACAGCAATTATCTGATTTTGTTGTTCCATGATGCCTACGATGTCATCACCAAAACCAGCGACAAGGCCAAGTTGGATGAATCGGAAGAGGTGTATGAGTACCTTTTGTGCGCCATCTGCCCCGTCACCCTTTCTGAGCCAGGCCTGCGTTATGATGAGCAGGTGCAGAAAATCAAGGCGCGGGCACGGGACTGGGTGGTGGAAAAGCCTGTGGTGGGCTTTGTTTTCCCCGCCTTTATTGAGCGCAGCCCCGATGTGAACACAGTGATGTACTACACCAAGAACCCCAAAGCACCTCACCCGGAAGTGATGGCCGGTGTACTGGGCTGTCTTCCCAGGCAAACAGCCACTTTGCAGCGGGAATCCTTTCAGATGATTGTGCATGACTGCCTGGGACCAGACGAGGAAAAGGGCGAGCGTGCCCTGCTGGAAATTCATGAAAACCTGCGCACCATGGTGGAAGACCATGAGTTTCAATACGAAGGAATGGAAGAGCCTCCTTTTCATTTGAATCAGGAACAGGTACAGCGTTTAATGCAGGAAAGCGGCATTCCCGAAGAGGCGGCTGCCAAAATTGAACTTTCTTATCGCCAGTGTTTTGAGGAAGATCTGCCTCTGGCCAAGCATATGATGGACCCCAAAATTCTGAAGGCCGGCGAACAACGCAAAAAAGAAACCCGCCTGGAGAGGCAGGTGGAATCGCTGCAGACAGAGCTGGAAAAAGTCTCCAGCGATCTTCAGCCCGATATGAATGAAGTGATTTTGCGGGTGAATCCCAGTAAGACTTCCCAGATTTCCACTCAAATCATTGACGGCCAGCGCTGCCTGGTGATTCCCCTTGACGCGCACGAGCAGGCCACCATCAACGGCCAGCGGCAAGAACCGGAGGTGTAGCTGGCCGAAAATGTTCCATTAGCTGATGATGCACCATCACTTGTTCTCTCATCTGTTGCGCATCACCTGCACCATGCCCGGAACCACTTTGAAAGGAGCCGGGGCCCCCATCACCTGGCTGACAGTACCGGTATAAATCATTTGTACCTCACGACAGTAAAAGAGCCATGAGCCCACTGCTCCAGTGTGACCCATTAAGGGAGGCACCGGTTTAAAGGGGGTCATCAACCGGGGGATTTCAAAACGCATCATTCCCATCCCATAGGCGATGGGCCAGCTGGGGGTAATGGGACTGAGGGCAAAGCTCAGTGTCTTCCAGTTGCCCATCATCAAATGCAGGGTTTCCGCGTTCTGAAAAACCTGCCCTTGAATCAGGGCTCTCATGAAAGCTGTCAGGTCGCTGAGGGTGCTGTTTAAATCACCGAAGGATCGCATCACCCGGGGCTCCGGCTGGAAGGGCTCACTCCCATTCCATACCGTGGCTGTGGGTTTCGTTGGCTGAAGAGGGTGATCACCTGGGTGAAAGGTGTGCCCAAGTGCCAGAGGCTCAAAAATTTCTTCCCGGAAGACCTGACCGATCCCCTGGCCGGTCACTGCTTCCACCACCGCCACCACCAGCTGGTAGTTGGTATCAGAGTACCGAATTTTGTAACGGCTGCTGCCTGGCGTCCGGGGCTCAAAAAGAGGCTTGCCAGCATCTTTCACAATTTTCAGGACGGAGTCGATTGTCCACGGACCCTGATCGCCTGCAACCACACGATCAACCAACGTTCTGCCGTCATTGCCTTTCAGTTCCAGATAATCTGGCAGGCCTGATGCATGACTCAACAGATGCCGCAGGGTCAACCGATTCCCATAGTCCACTCCCTTTACCACGTGAACTCCCTGAAGCCATTCTTCGGGCAGGTGTGCCGCCACCGGATCATCAATGGATAGTCTGCCGGCTTCCTGCAGTTTCAGCACGGTGACTGCTATAAACATCTTGGTGATGCTGGCAATCCAGAAGGGCCTGTCTGTTTCCATCGGGGTACCGTCGGGATGCGCAATGCCGGTGGCCGCCGACCATTTGCAGCTACCATCCAGACTTTCCACCGAAGCCACTGCATGCTTCACATGCTTCATGGCTGTCAGCTGATGCAGCAGATGCTGATAGGCTTCTGCATGGGATTCAGTAAATGGGTTCCTGCCACCTTGCTTCTCGTTCACGATGTGATCCTCCTAAGCTGTTCTCTTCTAAGGGCCCTTGCTTCATCAAAGGTCTGACATTTCAGCACACTATTGCAAGTAAACAATTAACGTTTCTCGGGCCACCACACGGGAGCCGCTGCTGCCTTCAAAGGTGATGACATGAAAGTTCCCCCGGTCTTCGGTATTGCCCCGGTTCAGCAGGGGGGTTGGCATCTCCAGAGAAAGGGTGCCTGTTGCTGCATGCCACTCTGGTTCATAGGGAATGCCGTTGACGATCACCCGAAAGGTGGCGGCATCAACAAAGTGGCCGCCATGGCTGATCACTTGAGCCGCGAAGCGGGGACGGGTATCGTGGATGATTTCCCCTGGCTGAAGTTCCGGCAAAATGGTGAAGCCCAGCCCCCTGGGGGAATCAGGCTGTTGGGCCTGTGCTTCCACCTCCCTGAAAACCCGCAGCGCATTGCCCCCCAATATTTTCTTCAGGTCTTCCTCGGAGTATCCCCGGCGCACCAGTTCTTCTGTTAAATGGGGAAGATGGGATGCATTGGGCAAATCCACCGGCATGGGCGCCCCGTCGAAATCGGAGCCAAGCCCTACATGATCCACTCCAATGAACCCAGCTACATAATCGATGTGATCTGCCAAACGGGCGATGGTGGCCGTCTGCCCCACGTCTGCCACAGTGGTGGCCCAGAAGTTGATATGTGCCACTCCCCCGTTTTCTTTCAGTGCCAGTAACTGATCGTCCGACAGATTTCGTACATGGGGCCGCACACCGTCCACGCCGGAATGTGAAGCAATCACTGGCGCCTGAACGATGGCCATGGTGTCGTAAAAAGTGGTTTCATTCATGTGGGAAACATCCACGATGATTCCCAGTCGGTTCATTTCCCGAATAACGGCTTTTCCCAGATCTGTGAGTCCTGCATCAGGGTCCTGGTTGGCAACATGGGCACCGGCTCCCAGGGAATTGGGGGTATTCCACACAATCCCGGCTGCTCTAACCCCCAGGTCATCATACTGATGAAGGAGTTCAATGGCGTTTTCATCAGTGAAGGCATACATGCCCTCCAGCGTGGCCACAGCCACATGTTTTCCGTCTGCCAGACCCTTTTCCAGTTCACTCATACTGCGGGCAATGACCATGGTGTCCCTGTTTCGCTGTGCCGTCCAGTGCAGGGCGTTGATCAGTGCCAGGGTGCGGCTGTTGGTGCGGGGAATGATGTGCGCGCTGTCGGTCTGGTACACGTTATAGGCGGCATAAAAGGCCACATCAAGGCCACCGGCCTTTGCTTTTGCAATGTCCAGCTGAAAATCTGCCGGCGTCGTGCCACCGATGTCAATCACCGGCAGCCAGGTGCGTTCATCCACCACTTTCATCATGGTGTCGTTGTGGGTATCGATGACACTGGCGTTCAAATGAATATCTTCTGCCCTCAATGCCGGCGAAGTCACGGCAACCGCCGTCACACTGAAGCATAACACCAGTAAAAGAACTAAGATGTATCGCCCTCGAATCCTATGCATTGATATTCCTCCAGTTCATCTGCTATAACAAACGGCTGTCCTTTGACGCTTTTAAACCTTGCAGGTATTTTACAGAAACTTTTTGGCAAGCTTTAGTTTTTCCTCATCATAGGGCGCATAGCGAAGGGATGGATCCAGCAGCGTGCTGCTGCGCATCATTGCCTTCATGTTGGAAAACAGCTGAAAGGAAGCTTCGCCGTGGTAGCGACCCATGCCGCTGCTGCCCACGCCGCCGAAGGGCAGGTGGGGGTTGGCCACGTGAACGATGCAGTTGTTGATGCATCCTCCGCCAAACTCAATGGCGCTGATGATCTGTTCTTCAATGCGCCGGTTTTCTGTAAACAGGTAGAGGGCCAGGGGGTGGCGATGACGGCGGACAATGTGCACCACTTCTTCCAGATCATTAAAGGTCATCACCGGCAAAATGGGGCCGAAGATTTCTGCCTGCATGATGGAATCCTCCGGGGTAATGTCGTCCAGAATCGTGGGCGCCATGTAAAGCTGTGCCGGATCGATTTCACCCCCGGTGATCAGCCTGCCATCTGTCAGGTAGCTTGTCAGCTTGTTAAAGTGACGTTGGTTAACGATACGCCCGTAGCTGTCACTGCGGGAGGGGTAGGGGCCATAAAAGGCGTGAATGGCTTTCACCATATGGTGCATCAGGTCTTCTTTCACGTCCTGGTGAACCAGCAGGTAATCGGGAGCGATGCAGGTCTGGCCCGCATTGTAGTATTTTCCCCAGACAATGCGCCTGGCAGTTACTTCCAAATTGGCATCCTTCGCCACAATGGCCGGGCTTTTGCCGCCCAGTTCCAGGGTGACGGGTGTCAGGTGAGGGGCTGCCATGGCTAGAATTTCTTTTCCCACCCCAGTGCTTCCGGTGAAGAAAATGTGGTCAAATCGGTGGGGTTCAATGAGTTTTGGCCCCACTTCGGCACCGGGACCCCGGACCACCGTTACATACCGGGATTCGAAGGTGGTTTCAATCATGGTTTCAATCAGGGCTGCTGTGTGAGGTGTCTGTTCCGAGGGTTTCAGCATCACACAGTTCCCTGCCGCCAAGGCGCCAATGAGGGGCACCATCGCCAGCTGAAAGGGGTAGTTCCAGGGGCCGATGATAAGCACAACACCCTTGGGTTCCGGCTGAATATAGCTTTTGGAAGGTTCCAGCACCAGGGGAGTGGATACCTTCTTCGGTTTCACCCAAGAACGCAGGTGGCTGATACTTCGGCTCAATTCGTCGTAAAACAGGGCCAGTTCTGCGGTATAGGCTTCGAAGGCGGGCTTGCCCAAATCTTGATGAAGGGCTTGCATCAGTGCTTCTTCGTGCTTTTTCACTGTTTGCTTCAGGGCCCGAAGCTGCTTCAAGCGAAACAGGGTGGTACGGGTGGCACCGCTGTCGAAATAGGTGCGTTGCTGTTGAAATTGTTCTGTGATGGTTGATTTCATGGAACGGCCTCCTGTTCACCAGTACATGATTAATAAAATAAATAGCAATGATTTCTTTTCTTAAATTGTTTTTGATTTATACCCATTATCTATGAAAACATAAAGATATTGTGTATAATTTCATTAAATCATTTAACGAAAAGGAGGTCTGTCTGATGGATCAGATTGATAGCCATATTCTTGAGATCATGAAAGCAAACGGACGAGTAACTGTTTCAGAAATCAGCAAAAAGGTGAATCTTTCCATCCCTGCAGTCTCTGAGCGCATTAGAAAACTGGAAGAGAGTCAGGTAATTGAGGCGTACAGCATCAGAATCAATCGCAGGAAGATGGGCTACCACCTGCTGACCATTATTTTTGTCAACATTGATCACACAGTACACATCAGCGACTTTCGGGAAACCATTGTTGCATTTGAAGAAGTCATTGAATGCCATCACATGGCCGGCGAGTATGATTATATGCTGAAGGTGCTGCTGAAAGACACTGCTGAACTGGAAGTCTTTCTAAGTCAAAAGCTGAAGGGGATTCCGGGCGTCCAAAAGTCAAACTCATTCATCATTCTATCCACCTTAAAAGAGATTGCCAACAGATAGGAGGGTCTTTATGGTGTCCAGGGGGTTCAAATTTGGAATGCTGTTGCAGATAGCCGTCGGCCCCATCTGTCTTTTTGTGTTTCAAACGGCTGTCAGTCATGGTTTTCCCGCCGCCATGGCTGGCGTCACCGGTGTCACGCTGATTGATGCCTTATTCATCCTGGCGGCCATCCAAGGGCTGGGAACGCTGCTGCAACGCAGCAACCGCATCAAAAAAGCCCTTCAAACTATCGGTGCGTTCATTCTCATTGTTTTTGGAATCAGTATCATCACCGGAACCTTTGGACTTTCCATTCTCCCCAGTGTCACCTTTTTATCACTGCACACCGTCACTCATCCTTTTTTTAAAGCTTTGTTGCTGACCCTTTCAAATCCATTGACAATTCTGTTCTGGGCCGGCGTTTTCTCCACAAAAATGATTGAAGATGAGCTGCGCCTGGGTGATATGTATCTTTTTGGTTTTGGAGCTGTCTTGTCAACGGTGTTCTTCTTATCCATGGTCGCTGCCATTGGTCATTCTGTCAATGCAGTTCTACCAGTTTTGCTGTTGACAGGTTTAAATGTATTCATCGGCCTTGTGTTGATTTTCTTGGGCATCAGGGCTTTCAGAAATGCTTCAAATAAAAAATGGCCAGTTGGGTGCGATCCCGCAGAGACAGTTTATCCAAGAGAACGGTGATATAATTGCGTACGGTGCCTTCACTTAAATAGAGCTTTTCTGCGATTTCACGGTTGGAGTGGCCCTCTCCCACCATTTCCAGCACTGCCATTTCACGATCGGTGAGCTGCAGATCTGTCTGGGTCATCTTTTTTCCCTCACGAATCATGTGGGTAAGGCTGCTGGCCACCTGGGCCTCCAGCACCGTATTCCCCCGGGCCACGGCCCGCAGGGTTTCCACAATGCTTTCTGCCGGCTGGCTCTTGAGAATATAGCCCGAAGCACCATGCTTCAGGGCTTCTTTGATGTAGGCTTCATCTTTAAAGGTGGTCAGAATCACCACTTTGGTAGCAGGGTACTGCTCCCGAATGCGCCGGGTGCCCAGCACCCCGTCCATCACCGGCATGCGCACGTCCATGAGCACCAGATCCGGTTGTGCGCTTCCGCAGAGGGCCACGGCCTCTTGCCCGTTGCCAGCGGTTCCCACCACCTGAAAATCAGTTTCCATCTCCAGTATTAACGTCAAGCTGTCCCGAATCAGGGCGTCGTCATCCACGATGATGATCTTCAGCATTTCCTTCGCCTCCACTCTCATGGTCTCTGGGCAGAATACACACAATCATAAATCCTTCCCGGGCGTTCACTGAGAAGCTGCCTCCGGCATGGTACACCCGCTCCCGCATACCGCTGATGCCCATCCCTTCACGAATTTGCCGGCAGCCGCTGCCGTTGTCCTGGATGAGCAGGCGAATGATTTTGTCCCGTACATCCAGTTCCATGGTCACACGACTGGCACCGGAATGGCGGGCGGTGTTGGTGAGGGATTCTTTGATGATGGTGGTTAGAATGGCCACCTGGTGGGGGGTGATCAGGCTGAAATCTCCCTGGTGGCGAAAATCAACAGGGCAGTACTGAAAATTGTCGATGATTTTCTGGAAGTGTGACCAATCCTGTACCTGTCGGGGACGAATGTTGTGAACGGTGTTGCGAAGCAGTTCCACCGAACCTGCCAGGCCAATGACGGTTTTTTGAATCAGTTCTTTGGTTTTTGCCGGGTCTTTTGCCATCACCCGTTCAGCCGCCTGGAGCTGCAGCAGGTTGCCTGCCAGATCATGGCCAATGCTGTCGTGGATTTCCCGCGCGATCCGGTTACGCTCCCTGATTTCTGCCAGGTGGGTGGTTTCTTCTGCTGCCTGCAGCAACTGGTTTTTGGTCGCTTCCAGCACATACCGGTTTTGGCGTTCCTGGTCATAGGCTTGCTGGTACGTGCGGCGGGCATTATCCAGCTGTTGTTTCTGAAAGCCGGCATAGGTGCACACTGCCATGAGCAGCAGATAGGCCATGAACCACCGTCTGTCAAGAAAGAAAATACCCGGCAACAACAGTACTGGAACCAGCGGTACCCATCTCCGGGCCACCAGGTCATGGGCTGTTATCCCCAGCAATGTGACATATAGAGGATTTGCAGCAGACAGGATCAGTACCAGTATCCCCTCGAAGGCGATCATCACCAGGTTACTGAGATACCGGGCGCGCACCACATAAAAGGCTGCTAAAAGCAGCAGCCCGGCAAACTCCTGCAATGGCACCGTTTCTCCAAACTTCAGGCTGGCGGCAACCCAGATGAGTAACAGGATTTTCAGTGGATCCCTCATGGCATTCCCCTGCCTTTATTATCAGCTGTCCCGTTGGCTATTAATTGATTGATCTTTGCTTACTCCCATCATAATGGTCTCAGCTGCTAATGTCTACCCGTCGCCACCCACCCAGAAGAAAAAATACCAGGGCAAAGAGCATGAGGATGATGAGTTCCCAGGTTGCATCCACCAGCCGGCCAGTTTCAATGACTTTGCCGGCAGCCTGCATCATCCATGTGGTGGGCAGGAACAGACCCATATGCTGGAGTACTTCAGGCATGATTTCCCGGGGCCACAGCAACCCTCCCAGCATGGCCATGGGGGTCACCAGTAAAGACGACAGGGTCCCTGCATGCCTGGTACTCTTCACATTGGCGGCCACAGCCACTCCCAGGGAAATGCATACCACCGCAAAGACCATCATGACTCCGAAAAGAGCAGCCATATTGGCTCCCAGGTACATTTCCATCAGCCACCGGGATACCACAAAGACCCCTGCCACCTGAATGAGCATGATAACAATGAAGCAGGTGATCATCTGAAACAGATAGCTGCGCTGGGTCAGCGGTGTGATCATCGCCCGGTGGAATGTTCTGTTTTCCCGGTCTTTCAGTAAATACATGGCTGCATAAAAAGACAGAAAGAGCATGTTCATCCCTAAAATCCCCATGGCACTCACCGCGTCCCAGGCCTGTTGGGGCGAAGTGCCGTCTGCCTGGGCCACCACCACTTGCATCTGTGTCTGGCGCAGGGCATCCATCCGCTGGTAAAAAACATTCTCATTACCCTTAGCTGCCAGGCCCTGGCTGCGGGCAGTGGCAATGAAACCCTCCGCTGCCATGCGCACCGGCATTGAAAGGTTGGAGGCCTCAATGCTGTAACGATATACCTCTGGCTGGCGCCCTGCCAGCACATCGCTGGTAAACCCTTTTTCCACCACCAGTACCATGCTGACCTGGCTTCTGGCCAAGGCTCCCCGTACCGCGTCTTCTTTCATGGGAATCACTGATACCTGATGGCGAAGGGTTTCTTCCAGTTGCCGGGTCAGCGGAGTTTGGTCCTGATCCACCAGGCCCACGTTCATGGCATCACTTCCCGTCATTCCCAGCCCGAAAAGCAGGCTGATCATCACAGGTGGAATCACCAGCACCAGCAACAGGCTCAGTTTATTGCGAAGAAGCCGTCGAAAAATGGTTGCTGAAATAATCATATGCGGGCCCTCCTTTCACTGAGCAGGGCTGCCAAAAAAGCGGCACCGATGAACAGGCCCATGACTCCCAGCGTGACCATGATGGTCAGATTATCGCCCCCATAGATGGTGGTGAAGAGAGCCGTTTGTGCCAGATAATTGGGTGAAAGATACTGCAGGTAGCTGATCCAAGAACCGGCAGAAAAAGTGATTCGGAAAAAACCACCGGCTAAAAATGTCATGACCGGTACCAGCACATTGATGATATTACCTGCCAGGGTCTCATCCTGCACGATCATGACAAGCGCTGTGCCCAGCCCGGTGGCCACCAGCCCCGCGAGTAATATAATGACACCCACCATAAGGGCATTGTTGCCCCAGTTGACGCCAAATGCCATTCGAGTGAACACCACCACGATGACAGATTGCATCAAAATGGTGGTCAGGTTAGCCAGCACCAGCCCCCAGTAGTGCTGCACCGGCAACAGGGGCGTACTGGCAATGCGCTTGCCCACCGGCCCCAGATAACAATGTTTCATCCCATACACAGAATAGATGGCACCGTACATGATAAACATCACCATCATGGTAACGGCGTAATAATCCATGGCTCCCGGCAGTACTTCACTGGCCGCCAACGACCTGGGAAGAATCTGCTCCGGTTGAATTTCTGAGGAGAGGCCGATGACAAAGCTGTTCAGCAGACTCTCCAGCACACTGGTGCGCAGGGAGTTTTGTGAACCGGCCAGCAGCTGAATAGCCGCCGGCTGAAGTGCTGTGCCACCGCCAGGCAAATGGATGAAGGCATGACTTTCCCCTGTTTTTACCCGTTCCTTCCCCGCTTGCTCTGTTACAACCGGCTGAATTTTCAGCAGGCCTTCTCCTTCCCTTTCCTGAAGAAACTGCTTCAGACCCATTCCTGCGGGTCCCTGATCTTCGATGAAAAGAGCTGTTTCAATGGCGGGCAGCTGATTGACTTGAAAAGCCGGGGCCAGAGATACCCCCAGAATAAAGATCAGTGCCAGTGGCAGCAACAGCATTTCCAGATAGGTGGAACGGTCTCGCCAGTTTTGTTTCAGGGTGTACCAAAAGATGGTGGCCACACTCATGGCATTTCCCCCGTTCCGCTGTCACGAAGGCTTTTGCCTGTCAATGTTAGAAAGACGTTTTCAAGGGTGACTTTTTCCACCTGCAGAGAACGGATTTCTGAATCAAAGCGTCCAATGATCTGACTGATTTTTCCAATGAGACCGCTGTCCTTCTGTACCAGCACCGTCAGTTTTTTCCCCTCCAGATGACACTCCAGCACACCCGGGAGCTGCTTCATTTCCGCCACCAGTGAGTAGTTGACTTCTGAGAGAATGATATCGATCCTCTCTTCTGAAGAAATCATGCTTTTCAACTCTTCTGAGGTGCCCTGGGCAATGATGCGTCCCTGGTCCATAATGGCGATGCGGCTGCAAAGATCATCCACTTCTTCCATATAATGGGAGGTGTACAGAATGGTGGTGCCTTTCTGTTGAAGGGTGCGCACGGATTCAAGGATATGGCTGCGTGACTGAGGGTCGATGCCCACTGTCGGTTCGTCCATAATCAGCAGGCGGGGCTGATGAACAATGGCGCAGGCAATGTTCAATCGCCGCTTCATGCCGCCGGAGTACTTTTTGGGAAACTGTTTTTCGTGGCCAGTCAGACCTGAAAAAGCCAGGGCTTCTTTGACGCCTTCCCTTAAGAGGTTCCCTCTAAGTCCGTAAAGTTTCCCAAAAAAAGTGACGTTTTCTTCTGCTGTTAAATCATCGAAAACTGCGATCTCCTGGGGAACCACTCCAATTTTCCTTTTCACGTCACGGCTGTTTAGATGTAGTTCTTCCCCAAAAATGCGAATGGTCCCTGCATCTATTCTGGCAAGCCCGGTGATCATGTTCAACGTGGTTGTTTTTCCCGCCCCGTTGGGCCCCAGCAGCCCCATGATTTCCCCATCTTTTATCTTTAGATTGAGATGATCCACTGCCAGGTGATCCTGATAGCGTTTCACCAAACTTTCCAGTTCCAGCAGCATGGCTGCCCCTCCTTTCGGTCTGTTTGACTCTGTAAATGACAGTTCGGCCTGTTGTGATTCAGCTTGTAGTCATATGTGCTGAAGTTCGTTGTATATTCATGAACCCTGCTCCATCAAACCTGATGAGCCTGCAGTCACCGCGAAGTTCCTTTTGAAGGGTTGACGCCTTTTGTAAGTTAATGATCGCCACAGCCATTCCATGGGTCCAAATTGGTACCGGTTCAGCCACCAGGTGCTGAAGGGAATCTGCAGCAGGTAAATGAGGAATGTGATGCCCCAAAGCCCCGCCGGACCCACCTGTTCATAGAATCCCAGGCCATACCCGTTAAAGATCAGTGAGCCAATAAGGGAGTGCATCAGGTAATTGGTCAGCGCCATGCGCCCCACCCGGCCCACAGGGGCCAGCCATTTGGCTCCCCGGGGTTTCAGGTATAAAAGGCACAACCCAGCCACATAGACACTGGCCAACAGAGGTGCCCCCAACACCCAAAAGAAGGTGGATATCCAAGGCAGTTCAGCAAAGAGAATAAATGCGCCATTGAAGGAAAGTCCGAAGATCAGCCCCCACAGAAACAGGGTTTTCAACGCCCCTTTCTTTTCCGGCAGCTTCTGAAAGATTTCTTTTCTGCCCGCCAGCAGTCCCAGTAAAAACATGGCCATCACCACGCCCCCCTGGGAAAGAAAGGTGATCACCAGGGAAAAGAGGCCTCCCATCGTTTGAAAAATCAATAGAGATAGTGGGCTGCTGCTGGTGTGTGCCTCCCGTGCCATAGGAACAATATAGGCCATTTCTTCCGGCACTTCACCGCCGGTGGCCAGGGGCCCGCCCATGATCCCCAAAGTAAGCACCCCAATCACCAGGAAGATACCCGCCCAAATGAGCAGGGCGCGGTCACTCCGTTTTCGAAATGCCATGAGGAGAAAACCCAATAGTGCATAGTGACGGAGAATGTCACCAATGAAAAAGAAAGCGGTATGAAGCATTCCTAAGCCAAATAGAATCCAGAGGCGCCGGGGATAAAAGCTTTTCAACGACTGGCCCTTGGCTTCAGCCCGACTCATTTGAAGGGAGAACCCCAGCCCAAAAAGAAACGAAAAAATCACGTAGAACTTTCCCAGTGCCAAGAAGTTCACCAAAAAGGCTGCTATCTGGTCATACCAGGGCAAAGCTGGTGGTTGGTAGCCCGGCAAAAAGGCGGGGCTCGCCATACCCGCAATGTTCACCGCCAGAATACCAAAAATGGCAAACCCCCGTAAAATGTCAAGTATGTCCATCCGTTCACTGGCCTGAACTGGTTGATGTGTCGTTATCATAATCAAACGCTCCCTTCATGTGAATACCGATTATCAAAGCAAACACCTTCACCCGGGCATCTTGAGTTGGTTGGTGTGCACCGCTTATCTCCAGTATAGTGATTTAAAAATCCACTGCCAGTGAGCATTTACCAGTCATGACATGACAATTGTCATTTATGGTGCCTTTCAGCGCTTTTCGCCAGTAGTGGTTTCACTGAAATTGAAAATGAAGCCCTTCAGGCACACGAATCCACTGAATAACACGAAATTCCGGAAGCATAAAATGAAAATCCATCTCTTGTGAATGACTGCCATTCTTTATGGCACTGTGCTTCTCCTTAAAATGAAAGAATAAAGGATTTGGTGTCAGCCTGTGCTGAACAATCTCCGTTTGATGAATCTCCGGTTTCAAGCGGCCTTCTGTCATGGTCCATGACCAGGGAGCCAGCTCCAGGCTGATCTCCACCTGGTCAGTATAGGTTCGCTGTACAAATTGTGATATTTCCACGTTTTCAACTTCATCTGTCACTTCCACCATCAGCTGGTATCGATACCTGTGGTCGAACTGGTCATGATCCCGATGCCGCGAGGCAATTTCCAAAGGGCTGTCCTTTGAAAAATCGTTGAGGAACACGGGAATCTCTTGCACATTAAGCAACACGAAATGTTCATCCCTGACCAGATCTTCCAGTGTCATGGTTTCAGCATTCTCCACCACACTCATAAAGTAAGCATCGGGCACTCTGACCGGCTCATTTATTTTGTCTTCACCCCGCATCATGGCTGCCATGAGAGGTGAAAAAACCAGCACAATGAAGTACATTGCCATTACCCAGATCGAAATCTTTTTAGAAATGCGACTTTTTAGTATTTTACTGATTCCCAGAACTAAAAGAACCAGAAAGAGAAGATTCAGTATGACCCAAAACCCCGCCATTGACATCACGCATTCACCTCCAGATTACGAATTCCCAGATAACTGATCCCATAAAGCGCTCCAATGGTGACGGCCATTTTCAGAAACCAGATCCCGCCCCGTGTTTCGCGAAGATAGAAGTTGACTGCTGATTCGAGAGTGGCTCCAAATGAAGGGCCCAACAGGCGGGCTGCCAGTACACTTCCGATGATAAGCAGGGCAATCAAAAGAAAGAACCCCAGAAAGAAGCGGCCTTTAAATCGAGCTCTGAGAATGCCCACCGTATAGGCGGCTGCCCCGAACATCAGCAAGTACAGCGTGGCAGTGACAAAAAGAATCACATAATTGATGAAGCCCACCTCTGAAAAAGATGTCTGCAAAGTGACATTTTCATACAAGACAGCGACCATCACCTGAAGAAAAGACTCCGCCAGCAACAGAGTGACGCCTCCCGTCACTGCAAAGATCTCCAGGACGGCAATATCAGAAAAGTAGGCGGTAAAGTTATTGGAGACAAGGTAGTACTCCCTGCTTTTTTCTCCGGCCAGATGCAGCCCCTGCAGGAGCATCCAAATGATGGTGAAAAAAATCAGGGGGACGCTGCTGGCGATGCGTACCGTATACCTAAAATATTCTGTTCCAGACCCGCTCATACCCACATTATTGGCAAGGAAATATCCCAGCAGCTGAAGAATGATGAGATAAATAAACGCATTGGCATTATGATAGAGCTTGTCTCTGGTTTGCCGGAGGGCGATGGTCATCTGGGTCTCTTTATGAATGATAGAGTTCATCGATGCCGCCTCCCTTTCGTTGTGTCAGATAGATAAAGCTGTCTTCCAGGCTGATGCCTGCGATTTTTAGCACCTCAACATCTTCACCTTGCAGCTGTAGCTGTTGAAACGCTTCTCTTTTAACGACTATCTGCCGGATTCCCGGACCAAAGTCTTTTCCTTCATACACCTGCAGTTTTTCTTCAATGGGTCTGATCGCCTGAGGCGAACCCTGCAAAGCCACCAGAAACGTTTGAAAATCTTCCAAAGCGCTGTGAAGCATGACTTTTCCCCCATGGATCAGCAGCATATTTTCCAGTATCTGTTCCATTTCCCCCAGATAATGGCTGGCAATGAGTATGATTCTGGGTACCTTGATGTAGTCCTTTAAGATCACTTCATAAAGATCTTTCCTCACAGTGGGGTCCATCCCGGTGGCAGGTTCATCCAGAAGCGTGATGGGGGCCCGTGCAGCCAGGGTGATGATGAGCCGAAAAGTACTGGCCATCCCCTTTGACAGATGAGAATACTGCCGCTTTTCATCCAACTGAAAATAATCCAGCAATCCCTTTGCCAGTTTTTCGTCGAAATTCAGGTAGAAGCGGCTGTAAGAATGCATTAACTCCTGCAGCGTGGCATTGGCATAGAAGGTCATTCTTCCTTCGTTCAATACCACATTCTGAGCCACATTGATATTTTGAAAGGCTGGCTCGCCCAAGACAAAGGCTCCGCCACTACTGGGCCTGAGAAATCCTGCAAGGGTTTTAAACAAGGTGGTTTTCCCTGCTCCGTTCACACCGATGACACCGGTTAGCGAGGGCCCTTCAATCTGAAAGCTGCACCCATTCAGCGCTCTTGTGCCGCCAAAATCTTTTGTCAGTTCTTCGCATCGAATCATTGTATCTTCCCACCTTTTCTCATTTCATTTTCGATGGCCCTTATCAGTTCTTCCCGTGAGATTTCAAGTCGTTTGGCTTCTTCCACCAGGGTTCTGATCTGCTCTTTCATCAGCTGCCCCCGCCGCTCATCTTTTACGATTTTCAGTGCATCAGCAGCAACAAACATTCCCAGTCCTCTCTTTTTATAGACAATGCCCTTCTCCACCAGAAGATTCAACCCCTTGAGAGCCGTTGCCGGGTTAATTCCGAAGATCTCAGATAGCTTGTATTGGGAGTATATTTTTTCTTCAGGCCTGACGTGCCCTGAGAGAATTTCATTCTCCAACCAGTCTGCTATTTGTAGATAGATGGGTTCTGTGCCCTCCAGCTGCTTCACCACTCACTGCCCCCCTTCAATGCAACTTACTAAGTTAGTGTTGTAACTCAGTATATAAACATGCGCTTTTTTTGTCAACACTAAAAAAGACCCAAGCCGCCTTCAAACTGACGTCATGGGTCTTGCCGTTACTGGTGTTGAATCGCTTTGACTGCAAAAGATACTTACCTTTGCAGGATACTTGTCTCTAAGGAAAGCTGTGGGATCTGTTCATTGCTGTCAACTTTTTAACAGTCTGCCCATCGGCCTACCTGACGGGCCATGGCAACATGAGGGTAATGCTCCCTGAAGATCCTGTAGTAATATAGTTCTTCCTTTGAACGTATTCTCATGCCATCTCGTTTCATAATATCTGCCACTGCCTGGTGATATTTGTCTGTTGTGATGCTCTCTTCCATATAGGCTTCGATGCAGTCTTTGGCACCGCTGCCTTCAGAGAACTCTTCCTTGTCTCGCCAGAGAATGGCCGAAGGCAGATCTGTTTCCCCGTCAAACGCTTTTCTCAAAATCCACTTTTCTATGACTTGATTTCCCTGTGTCAGCAGTTTCCATTGAACGGGAACTCTCAACGCATACGCCATCAGCTCTTTGTCCAGGAAAGGGGTTCTTACTTCAAGACCATTGGCCGCACTCATTCTGTCACCCCGCTGCAGGCCAATTGAATGCAGCCCGTTGATGACACGAA
Organism: Anoxynatronum sibiricum; assembly: GCF_039414295.1. Taxonomy (NCBI): domain Bacteria; kingdom Bacillati; phylum Bacillota; class Clostridia; order Eubacteriales; family Clostridiaceae; genus Anoxynatronum; species Anoxynatronum sibiricum. The sequence continues at coordinate 95,625 of NZ_JBCITM010000006.1, forward strand.
TAAGTTCTCTATCCAGCGCCTTTGGATCCTTTATGTCTTTCAGGTAGGTGTATCCGCTAAAGAGTTCATCTGCTCCCTCGCCACTCAACACCACCTCAACATGCTCTGCTGCCATTTTAAAAGCAAAATAATTGGGCACTGCACTTCTTACCAAGGAAGGTTCAAATGATTCCAGGTAGTAAATAACCTTTGGCAATGCTTCCACCATTTCTTTAAGGCTGTACTCGTACTCATAGTGATCGGTTCCCAAAGCTTCAGCCACTTTTCGGGCAGCAGGGATATCAGAGGAATCCGATGATCCCACGCAAAATGATTTTGCCGGCATTCGACCAGTTTCTTTGGCAATGGCTGCCAGCAGGCTGCTATCCAACCCTCCACTGATCATCAAGCCCAGGTTTTTATCACCGTCAAGGGCACGGTCAACCGCACGTCTCGTCAGGCGGCGTACTTCGCGAATCACGTTGGTCTGGTTTCTTTTGTCGGGTAGTATTTTGTCATCTGACACAACCACTTCGTTATATTGGATAAACCCTTCGTCAGATGTATAGTAATGGCCCGGGGGAAAAGGCTTGGCTGTTTCGGCCTGACTTGACAACGATTTAATCTCGGAAGAAAACACAAGTGCGCCTTTTTCACCGGCATAATAGAGAGGCTTCGCGCCCAAGGTGTCCCGGGCAGCATAGAGAACAGGGGCTTTCCCGCGATTATCAATCATCATCAAGGCAAAAGCGCCCTTGAGCTCAGCAACAAAGGCAATGCCCTTTTCCCGAAATCGTTCCACCAGTTTTTCCATATCACTTGCCACAGTCCGTTCCAGTTCTCCGTCCCAGATGAGTGTGGTTTTTCCGTCATGGCTGACATATGCTTCTTCAGGCTGCTTCTCATTACCCGATGCATTGGTTCCCAGCCCCATTGCGGCTACGCCATCATAAAAGTAATGTTGGTGATGACTTCCCCGGTGCTCCATGAGTCCCAACAAATTGGGCAGTTCGGTCTTCTCCTGTTGATTTTCTTTCAATTGTCCTGCAATTGCAGACATACATAAAACCACCTTTATGATTGTGTGTTGCTTACGAAGTCAAGGCTATCATGGTGGCTTCCCGTCTGCAACCCGAGAAATGTCAGGCAGCCTGTCTGTCACTGATTCAATATGGTTAAGCTATCCTGTAAGTGTATTAACCCTTCGATGGTGGATCATCTGCCTGTATCCGCTGTTATTCTGCTGTTTTCACGAATGAAGGCTTTTTCCTGCAGCTTCTGTTTATGTGGTGTCCATGGCCATTTCAAAGCCATTGGTCGTTTTTCTTTCGTTTCGGCAATCAATCCATTTCGCTTCCGCAACCTGTACAAAATCGGTTCTCATATTCATTCCGCTCGCCACATTGCGTGCAGAACCGATGATGATTCACCCTGGTTTCCATCTGTTCCACCGGGCGATGACCCATCGGTGTGTTTGTTGAAGGCGAACCCACTGTCTGCGGCTGCTTTTCCTGGCTGAAATGGTAGTAGCCCATCAGTGCCGCCGCACCCACTGTGAGGAGCAGCGTGATCCAAAACCCGCTTTCCATCTTAATCATCACCGGGTACACCTCGGCAGCACTTCTGCTCATTTCTGTTCGAAACCCTATCAGCGACAATGTGCCGGCTATGGCCACGAAGGCTGCATACAGATATTTACCCATGAATCCCAGCACCAGGCCTGCAACTGTCGCCAGCGCCGCTACGAGAATATAGGGGTTTGATTCCACTTCCTCGGTGGAAAATCCGCCGCTGATATCAGTGCCTGTGATTAAATCCAGACCCGATAAGCTGGCAATGGTTTCATTGTCGCAGGATATGGATATGAAGGGCATAAGAAAGCAAATGAGAATCACCAGGAAAATGGCAGGTGCAAACTTCTTATTCTGTTGCATGGGTAGTGTCCTCCTTCGGTGATGCTGCCGTTATTTGATCCGCCAGGTTTTTTCCGCATCCACCACAAAACCGCATGTTTTCTTTGATCGGTTTTCCACAGTCACAGCGCATTTCGGCTGAGATAACAGCGGCTTGACTTTCAGTCTGAGGGGTGGCCATTGATTCGACTTTTGTGCCACAGCGTTTGCAGAACAAAGTACCCGGCTTAATGATTTCGCCGCATTGGCAAGTAATGGTTTTCATGCTGTTCACCATTGCTTCTTCTTCCTGCTGAATGGTTTTAATGGCTTCTTCTTTTTCCCGCACATTTGCATCAATGGATGCAATGGCTTCACAAACAGTTTTGATGGTCAGTTGTACTTCTTCTGTCTCAAGGCTTTCACTGCGGTAGCCCCGGTAATAATGCGCCCCCAGCTCTTCGATCTGGTCTTTCTTTTTTCCTTCCAGGGTGCTGATCTGATTTTTTAGCTTGGTGATTTCAATCAGGTTTTTTGATTTGATGCTGGCAATGGCTGCCCCATCATTCACCCCTTTTTTCAGCTTTTCAAGAAAATCCGCCATAATGATTCCTCCTTTGGTTTTTGGTTCAATCCCACTTTTGCAACTTTCTCCCGGTTAGTTTTTATACCAGCGTATTTCAACCCAGTCGCTGCTGGGTCCATTGAAACCGCTGATATCCACCACATAGGTCTCATCAATGGTGTACATTAGAAACCAGGTGTTATCCATTTCTGAAATCCCTTCTGCATCAGGTTCACCGTAAATCTCTTTGATTTTTTTGAAAGATGTCCCTACTGGTGCATCAGGAAGATCACTGAACAACACGGCCGACACCTCCTGGTTATGATCCACCACCAGAACGATCTCATCATACTTGAAATATGTTCCGCCATTGTAATAGCCTGTGTCCATGGGAGTTCCCATTTCATAAAGAATGGTGCTTTCATGAAGACCAAAATACTTAAAATAAGGGCGATTTACCTGTGCGATGCGCCGCTCATCAAACTTTTCCACTGCATACCGGCTGACGATTTCACCTTCCAGAGGATCCACCAACAGCTCTGTGGCAACAAACCCGCCGTCTTCCCAAATATAATCCACCTCGATGTTTGCCACAAAATCACTGTTGAATAATCCCCCCACAGCACCTGTTGCATACCTGAGGCCTGACTGATCTGAATGATCCAATGGAAAAGTACTCAGGTACATGCCTCTGAAATAGCCACCATCTTCAACAAATTGACCGTTTCTGTAATAGCCTGCTGCTTCATAGGCCTCTTGATGTTCATCACCTAAACGAATGTCAATGCCTTTCCCTGATTCTCTGCAGGTGATGCTGACAATGTAGTGATCCTTGAACTGAAAGTTGACTGAAATCTGGAGCTCTTCCAGAAGATCCACTTTGACCCCATTTTTCAGTGAATAGGCATAGTGATCCATGAATCCGGCAGTGCCGCCGCTGTGAATGCTGAACATGTAATCTGAAACACCGTCGCCGGTGAGATCAGCTGCGATTAGCTCCATGAAAAATCCCATGTAGTCAATCTCTTCAATGTCCAGCACCTCGCCACTTTCCGGTTGGCGAATCACCATCACAAATCCTTCTGTCACGCTGCCTTCGTTACTGTCGGCGAAAATCATCAAATTTTCCACACTGCCATCACCTGTGACATCTGCCGTTTTCATATCAACTAACACCTTGTTTTCAAAAGCATATGCAAATCCTTCCAGGTGGGGCGACGACATCCCCCGGTTAATGGCATCCCTGGCAACTGTCACAGCTTGCTGAGATTGGTGATTTTCCATGAGCAAGGCAGTCAAAGCCTCAAACTCAATCACTTCACTGAATGTTTCCAGGTCTGTCATCACCAGTTGATACAACAGCTCATTGGCTTCTTCATACTGGCTTTCCTGTTGAAGCTCTCTCACTTTCCCGATTTTTTCCATGACAAGGCTATTCGCTGCTGCAGGCTTATCTACAGGTGTCTTTGTTTCCGCAAGCTCATGATCAGCCCCCGTGGCTACCTGATCAGATGTTGATCGGTCTGAAAAAAACAGGTAATAGGTACCGGCAACCGCCGCCACTAAAAGTACGATGATAAGCACCACTGCTGCAGCTCTTTTTTTGCCATGTGCTTTCACTGTCGATTCCTTCTCAGTGGGGTTTGCTGCCGCACCACAAAATGGACAGAACCGACTGTCCGTTTCAATCTCCTTGCCACAATGACCACAATACACCATGCCATCACTTCCTTTTCCAGTATTATGCGCTTTTTCCTTCACCGATGCCCGTTTTTTGTGAAATAATCACACTCGCCAAACCCGCCCGGCGCGCACAAAAAAGCCTGTTCTCAATCTGAGAACAAGCCAATCCTCAATGATCATCCGTAAACGGTTCATTACCCTACCCTATCGTGTGCGGTAACCGGCTGCCATGACATTACTGTTTTAGGCCCCTGGCTTTGCGTCTCCATCTTTCGGTGGATTTGCTTTTCTCATCATATGAATGTTTCATGTGGGAAAAGCATACCATACTATCACTAAATAATATAGTCCTTGATTTTTTAGTGCTGTGGTACCGGTTTTTTGCTGCATCCAGATAGATTCCCATTCATTTGATATGAAAAGTGTTTAGATCAACTATAGCAGGGTAATTATCAGGTAAGCCTTAACATTTATTGCTGGCTATCCTTGTTTTTAGAGAGGGTGTTTTCTAATGAACCGGGGGGAAGAAGATTACCTGAAGGTGCTTTATGAGCTTCAGACAGCCGATGGAAAACCTGTGAGCAATGCAACACTGGCACTCACCCTGGATCATTCTGTCCAGTCTGTGAACGAAATGATCAAAAAACTGGCAGCAAAAAACTTCGTGGTATACACCCCCTACCTGGGTACCCGGTTGACCCAAAGCGGAACCACCGCAGCCGTTTCGCTGCTGCGAAAGCACCGGCTATGGGAATACTTTCTCCATGAAAAACTCCATTATTCCTGGGAAGAAATTCATGAAGAAGCTGAGCTGCTGGAACACGTCACGTCAACAAGGCTGGAAGAAGCTCTATTTGATTTTTTAGGCAGACCTTCCTACTGTCCCCACGGCAACCCCATTCCCACCTTAGAAGGCCTCATGCCCCAGCTGCCTCTCATCTCATTGATGGAAGCTGAACCAGGAAACAGTTACAGGCTGGTGCGGGTACCAGATGAACAGCAGGTACTGACTTATTTGCTGAACATCGGACTAGCATTGGGAAACAGCATGCAAGTGGTTCGTCAAGACACCGTTAGTGATATTATCACCCTGAAATTAAGGCATGAGCACATCGCCATTGGTTTTAAGGTGGCCCAGTTGCTCTACGTCGAACCTATTCCGAATAAAGTACAATCAACACACCCTGATGAATAAACACCAAGAATGGAGGATCTCACATGAAAAAATGGCAACGTCTTATCATCCTTGTCACCCTGGTGGCCCTGGCATCCGTTGGCTGCACATCGGCCCCCGTATCAGAAGAAAATGGCCAGTATCAAGTGGTGGCTACTACCACCATGCTGGCAGACCTGGCCCGGGTCATCGGCGGCGACCATGTCACTGTCACCGGTCTCATGGGACCGGGCATTGACCCCCACCTTTACAGTGCCAGCGCCGGCGATGTGGAAACCATCAGTTCGGCTGATCTGATTCTTTACAACGGTTTGCAGCTGGAGGCAAAGTTGGGTGAAGTGTTCAGTCAGATGAGAAGTCAGAACAGGAAAGTGGTGGCTGTTGCGGAAGCAATGCCAGAATCACTCTTCCTGGAATCAGAGGAGGAAGACGAAATCTACGACCCCCATATCTGGTTTGATGTACAGCTGTGGAAACTGGCTGCCGAAGCTGTGCGAGACGCCCTGATAGATCTGGACGAAGCCAATGCAGATGCCTACCGGGAAAATTATGAAGCCTATGCCGTTGAGCTGGATGAGCTGCATGCTTACGTGTTGGCAAGAGCAGAAGAGCTTCCCGCAGCCTCTCGCGTACTCATCACCGCCCACGATGCCTTTGCTTATTTTGGTGAAGCCTACGGATTTGAAGTGCTGGGACTGCAGGGCATTTCAACTGTCAGCGAGGCGGGCACTGCCGATATTCGAGAACTGGCCGACTTTATTTATGAAAACCAAATTAAGGCCATTTTCATCGAATCATCTGTTCCCACCCGCAGCATTGAAGCCGTTCAGGAGGCTGTTCGCTCCCGAGGCTTTGAAACCGCCATTGGAGGCGAGCTGTATTCAGACTCCCTGGGTTCAGCGGGAACCGATGCAGCCACTTACATTGGCACAGTAAGGGCTAATATTGACACCATTGTAGATGCATTGAAATAGGAGGTACAGCCATGAACCAGGAACATGCATTGATCATTGAGGACATGACCGTTGCGTATCAGACAACACCCGTTCTTTGGGATATTGATGTGAAGGTACCCCCAGGCGTTCTCATGGCCATCGTGGGTCCCAACGGTGCAGGAAAATCAACACTTATCAAGGCAGTTTTGCAATTGATCAAACCCATTTCAGGCACCGTGACCATCCATGGCAGCTCCTACGAAACTCAGCGAAAAAAAATCGCTTACGTGCCTCAGCGGGGCAGTGTGGACTGGGATTTTCCCACCAGCGTGCTGGATGTGGTGCTGATGGGGCGTTACGGCTTTCTGGGCTGGATCAAACGCCCCACCCATCAAGACCGTCAGCTGGCCATGGAGGCCCTTGAAAAAGTAGGCATGGAAGCCTTTGCCCAACGTCAGATCAGCCAGCTATCAGGCGGACAGCAACAGCGGGTGTTTCTCGCCCGGGCCCTGGTTCAGGATGCGGCCATCTACTTCATGGATGAACCTTTTCAAGGGGTAGATGCCAAAACAGAACAGGCCATCATTGTCTTGCTGAAAGAGCTGCGGGCTTCCGGCAAAACCGTTGTGGTGGTGCATCATGACCTTCAAACCGTTGCCGATTATTTTGACTGGGTAACCTTGCTCAACACCCAATTGATTGCCAGCGGCCCTGTGGCAGAAGTATTCACCGAAGAAAACCTAAAAAAAACCTACCGAAGCACTGGCAAGGTGCTGAAGGGCGAGGAGTGATGGGATGCTGACAACATTTGGCCTTGATTATACCTTGTTGGTTGTTTCTGCAGGATCAGGTCTTCTGGGACTTGTCAGCGGTGTCTTGGGTGTTTTCGCAGTACTGCGGAAACAATCTCTGTTGGGAGATGCCGTGGCTCATGCGGCACTCCCCGGCATTGCCCTGATGTTCCTGATGACCCAGACCCGTCAGACAGAGCTGCTTTTGCTGGGTGCCACCCTCACCGGTGTTCTTGCCACCAGTGCCATTATCGCCATTGACCGATTTTCCCGCATCAAGTACGACAGTGCCCTGGCCCTGGTTCTTTCAGTGTTCTTTGGTTTTGGGCTGGTGCTCATCACCTTTATTCAAAAAATACCCACTGCCAATCAGGCCGGACTTGACAAGTTTATCTTCGGCCAGGCTTCCACCATGCTGATGCGGGATGTACGACTGATGATCTGGGTCACCCTGGTGATGCTTGGCCTGACCATCCTGTTCTGGAAAGAGCTGAAAATGTTCTCCTTTGACCCTGGATTCGCAGAGGTGGCCGGCTTTTCCACACGCCGTATCAATGCCCTTCTTTCCGGAATGCTTGTGGCAGCCATCATGATTGGTCTGCAGACTGTTGGTGTTATTTTAATGAGTGCCCTGATTGTGGCGCCTGGAGCAGCTGCCAGACAGTGGTCAGATCGGCTGTGGGTGGTGGCCATGCTGGCCGGCTTTTTCGGGGCTGTTTCAGGTCTCATCGGTACACTCATCAGCTCTTCGCTGACTAAAATGCCCACCGGCCCTACCATTGTGATTGTCTTAAGTCTCTTTACCCTCACCAGTCTGGTAGCTGCCCCAAACCGGGGCCTGTTATGGAAACACCTGCGCCAGCGGAAAAGCCAGCAGTTGATCTCCGCCGAGAAAACACTGAAAGCCATCTATCTGTTGGCTATGAACCACGACAACCACCATCACAGCCATGACATGGCCATGATTAAACCTTCGAAAAACATCTCAGGCAAGCCGTCTCCTGCCCTTCACCGAGCTGTTGAAAGTCTGGAGCATCAGGGGCTGGTGCGTCGGGATGCCGACAACCAAGTGGCCATTACCCCCCAGGGGATCCAGCACGTCAAGGTGCATCTTATGGAAGGAGGAGAACAATGAGTGCACAAAACGAAATTCTGCTGATCGCCATGATTGTCTCCACCGCCTGCACCATTCCCGGCATGTTTTTGGTGCTGCGTTCCATGGCCATGATGTCTGATGCCATTACCCACACCATTCTTCTTGGAATTGTCATTGCCTTCTTCATCGTCCACAGCCTCACTTCTCCCCTCCTGATTCTGGGGGCGGCACTCATGGGCTTGCTGACGGTGTTGATGGTGGAATCCATCACCAAAACCCAATTGATGGCAGAGGATTCAGCCATTGGCATTGTTTTTCCATTTTTATTCAGCATTGCCATTATACTCATCACCCGCTATGCCGGTTCAGTCCATCTGGACACAGACTCTGTGCTGTTGGGAGAATTGGCTTTTGCCCCTTTTAGCCGCTTCGTGCTTATGGGAAAAGACCTGGGAGCCAAAGCCATTTATGTGATGGGAACTGTTCTGGTGATGAACCTGCTGCTGGTGATCCTGTTCTTTAAAGAGCTTAAAATCGCCACCTTCGATCCGGCACTGGCAGCTGTATTGGGGTTAGCCCCCACATTGATTCATTACGGCTTAATGGCTGCCGTTTCCATTACTGCTGTGGCTGCCTTTGAAACAGTGGGGTCCATTCTGGTGGTCGCCTTCATGGTGGGACCGCCGGTCACAGCCTACCTGTTGACAGATGACCTGAAAAAAATGATGCTCATCAGCTTTGCCATTGGTGCCCTCAATGCTTTTGTGGGGTTTCGGGCAGCCCTCTGGCTGGATGTTTCCATCGCTGGTTCCATGGCCACTGTCACAGGCATTACCTTCTTCCTGGTTTTTTTAACCGCTCCCGGCAGAGGCATGCTGTCGGTTTTCATGAGACGCCGCAGGCAAAAGGTGGACTTTGCCGAAAAATCACTGCTGTTCCACTTGCACAACCATGAGGGTGACCCGGATGAAGCCCTGGAAAACGGAAGACACACCATCTATCAGCATCTCCACTGGCCCCATGATTTTCTGGACCGCCTGGTGCGGCAACTGATTCAACATCATTATGTAGTGGTTGAGAATGATGTGCTGAAGCTCACCGATCAGGGGCGGGCGTATGCCATAAAAAGCTACGAAGAGATCGTTGCAGGCATCCAGCATAAGGAAGCTTAACGCTGCTGTCTTCACCTCTGAAGCCACCCGATTTCCTTAAACGACTATTGAAACACCAAAAGCCGCAGCACTTTTCAGAACACGAAAAGACACTGCGGCTTTTTTCGACTGATTACCCAGCTAACTCCCTGCGAAGGTGCCGCCATAGGGGAAGAAATCGGTCCATCAAACCCTTAAAACGTTGATTATGGTGGCGTTCCAGCAGGTGGACCATCTCATGAACCACAATATATTCCAGGCACTCAGGGGATTTTCTGGCCAGCTCCAGGTTGATCCAGATGCGCTTTGCCTGAATATTGCAGGTGCCCCACCGAGTCTTCATTCGTTTCACTCCCCATTGGTGAACCTTCACACCCATCACTGGTTCCCATTTCTGGATACAGGGTGGAATCAGTGCCTTTAACTGTTCCCGGTACCATTGGTAAAGAAGGGCTTCCCGGTCTTCACCGGTGTGCCCCGGCTTTACGTACAATTCCAGGAAATTTTCCCGCTGCCGCACCCCTTGCTTTGCCGAAGACTGGTTCATTTCCACCACCTTCAGTTCATACATTTGACCCATGAAAGCATGGGCCTCCCCGGTGACAAATTGCCTGACCGGCGGTGGTTTAACAGCAGCGAGCCGGCTGCGGTGCTTGTTGATCCAGGGCATTTTGGCCCTGGCAAAAGCCTTGATGGACTGATCGTCCACCCCCCGGGGCACCGACATGCTCACCTGGCCTTCCGGCCCCTGCACTCTCAGGTTGATGTTTTTAATATTTTTACGCACCACCTGAATGGAGATGCCGTCCATCATCAGTTGTTCCGTGCTGTTCTTCAACGTTTTTCGCCACCTGTTCTGTCATCTTTAAAGTCAGAACCGTTCTGATCCCTTACTTTAAGTCACATTGTCTCCATCTCTCCATCACCACTTCACTTCATTCAGCATTCCATTTTATCAGATCAATCAGTTCCCTTGCCTCTCGCGGCAAATAGCGGTCCCGTGGATATACTACTGATATTTGAGAGGCCGGGGTTGGCCCACTGATTTTATAATAATGCAGTCCTTCCACTAACAGAGCCATTAAGTCAGGAATCACAGCGATTCCCACACCTGCCTTCACCATGTGCAGCGCTGTTTCAAGATTATAGCACTCCACCACTGTTCTGGGAACAAACCCACACCGCTTACAAAGGTCATGGGTAACATGGTAAAGAAATTGACCTTCTTCCATCATCACAAACGGCGCCTCCGAAAAAGATGCCAGATCCACCTCATCAACGTCAGTATCCACAGGCAGAAAATCATGTGTTGTCGCCAATACAATCTGCTCATCATACAGTGGTTCATTACAGTACTTAAATGTATCAGGATGCGTAAGCCCAACGATAAAATCCAGTTCGGCATTTTCCAGGCTTTTTTTTAGATCACTGCTGCTTAACTCCCTGATTTGAACACATCGGTTGGGGTTTTTCTCCCGAAAAGCTTTCAGTGGTTCCGGGAGTATGAAAGCACTACATTCAGGGAGAATCCCCATTCTGATAATGGAAATACCGTTTTGTGAAAAATCCTGCAAACGCCGTTCCATGTTTTTCTGTATTGACAACACTTGGCGAGCCCACAGCACGTATTCCTGGCCTGCATCTGTCAGCATGATGGGGCTACAGCTCCTGTCAAAGAGCGTTATTCCCAGCTTTTTTTCTTCACTTTTGATGATTTGACTCAAGGAAGGTTGGGCAATGAACAGCTTTTGGGCAGCTTTGGTAAAGCTTCTTTCATCAGCCACAGCAATGATGTAGCGCAGGGTATTGTGATTCATGATGCCCCTCCCATAAATGATTGGTTAATATGTGACATCATCACTATCATGAATGTCATTCTGTCCGTCAATGCCATTGACTTTACCAGCTTACATCCTCATTTATTATAGGATAAACCTATTAATTGTATTATATTATATATATTATACTCTATCATCACAAGATGCTATACTGAACGCAAACAAAAAGATTCAAAATAAAAAGATATTTCCGCTTGATCACAGAGCCTTCTGATGGTTTTCTTCATTGGTTCAATGATTCAACTGCGGGGATGGGAGTGATGTCAGATCTGAATCATTTTTTCAAGAAACCCAGCACAGCGATCTTTTAAAGGGGGTATTTGAATGACTTTTCAAGACATTTTGGCAGCAATTGCAGTTGTGATTAACGGACTGCCCCAGGGACTTCTTGCTCTGTCTTACGGATTTGCAGCTTTCCCCACTGCACTGGCCTTTATTGCTGGCGTGGGTGGGATGGTTTTCTTCGGTCAGGTGGCACCCATCTCATTCCAGGCAGAGACCATCGTTCTGGCAGGCACTCTTGGCAATGATCGAAATGAACGCCTGAACATTGTTTTCTACACAGGGATCATTATGGCCATCGTTGGAGGCATTGGCTTATTGGAGCCCATCATCAGCTTTATAGGACCCACCATTCTTAACGGAATGATGGCTGGTGTGGGTATTATGCTGGCCAAGGTTGGTATCGATATGTTCAAGCAAAATAAGTCAGTGGGTGCCATATCAGGATTTGTCGCTGTTTTTGTATATTTTCTCACCAATGATCTTGTCTATACCATTGTTGCCAGTGTCTTTGCCAGCTCTGCTTATGCCATCTTCTCCAGAAAAAAAACTGCCGATGAAGATCATCCCATCGATCTGAGCATGGAAAAATTTGAAAAAATATCCTTTAGAGTAAACGCTCGCATCATACGCAGCGTTTTAGCAGTCACCACTTTGCAAGTGGGAGGAAATATTGCTTATGCCAGTATCACTGCCGGTATTGCCGGTTCTCCCATTAACGTGGACCAGGTAACCGTTTATTCCGGTATCGCCTCTGCTGTCAGCGCCCTTTTTGGAGGCGGACCTGTGGAGACCATCATTAGTGGAACTGGAGCAGCCCCCAACCCGCAGCTCAGTGGCATGCTGATGATGGGCATCATGGCTATCATTCTTCTCCTTAAACTTTTGCCAAAAATTGCCAGGTATGTACCCAGTCAGTCCATTGCCGGATTTTTATTTGTGCTCGGAGCTATCGTGGTTTTCCCCATTAATTCAGGCATCGCCCTTGAGGGCGAACCAGTTGTAGCTGGTGTAACCACCGTTGTGACCGCTTTTTCTGATCCTTTCATTGGCATGGTGGCTGGCGTAATCGTTCGCTTTTTACTGGTAGCGTTTTAAGTCGCTGCCACTGGCATCAACATGATCTATCATATACCAACAGGAGGCGTTATTCATGTCCATCAGTAACCTGGATAAAGTCAAGAAGGATCAATGTGCCGTCATTGTCATTGATATGCAGCATGATTTCATTTCTCCCGGCGCCCCCATTGAATGCCCCGGAGGCAGGGAAATCGTTCCGCAACTTAAATCTTTCCTTGACTGGTGTCGCACCCATCATGTACCTGTCATCTACACCCAGGAAATGCATCGTCCAGAAAAAGTTGATTTTGGTTTGGAACTGGAACGAAGCGAACCCGAACACTGTCTTGAGGGCACCAGAGGGGTTGAGATCATCGAAGATTTGACACCACATCCCCAAGATTTCGTCATTCCAAAACGGCGGTATAGTGGTTTCTACTTAACCGATTTAGAGATTCTTCTGAAAGGCCTTGACAAAAAGGTGCTCATCATCACGGGAGCAGCAACCAATGTGTGCGTTTATGCCACCACTCTGGACGCTCAACAACGCGACTATCATGCCATTGTTTTAAGCGATTGTGTTGCTGGTACCGATGTTGAGTTGCATCATGCATTTCTCAGAAACATTGACTATGTGCTGGGAGATGTCGTTGACTCACCCACTTTGATGCGTCTCTTGCAGAAAAGTTAGCGCCTCATTATTCAGCTTTCATCGCAACTCTTAACCAAAATTGACAGAAGACTGCCAAGCGCAGGCTTCTGTGAGGTTGAAGACAAAGGGCTTTGGCCCGGCCAGCTGACTCCAATCTTGTGTGTTTTTAGTCGAAAGTCTCGAAAACAGCGCCTGAACTCGCTGCGCTCAAACAGCAGGCGCTGGCGGTTTTCTCATCTTTTCGAAAAAACACTGACAAGATTTCCAAGGCTGCCCTTTACCAAACCCCTTGTCTTCATCTTATTTTGTCTACAGTCTGACAGAAGCCTGCCAAGCGCAGGCTTCTGTTTTTTATCCAAATGATGTTTTATCATGTTAAGCCGCACTACCTTTTCTTGTTGGATATGAAGCCTTGTGAGCACTTTGAAGGCAAACACTCGTCTGATGATTGACTGATATTTATCAGGCAGATATAATTGATTTGTTGTTCATTTCCCGTATAAAGGAGCCCTTCATGGATAAAAAATCAAATGTCGCTACTCATTCAGCGCCGCTGGATCTGCTGGGCATCGCAAAGTTTGCCATTAACAGCACCATCGGCATATGTATCTATTTCATCCCCTTTACCATTGCCGGCAGAAAAACCATTTTGCTGGATCACCTGGTCACCGCCATTACACGTAATGCCCTGACTTTTGGTGCTTTGGTGACGCTGGGGATGATTCTTGCAGGAAGTCTGCTGCCATTTTATGAAAAAAGCTGGAAGCGGGATGTGCCCTCGGTGATGATCACCTGCCTGAAATTGCTGGGAGCAGTTCTTGGGGTAATGGCATTTTTTCACCTGGGCCCTGAATGGTTGCTGGCGTCAGACATGCTGCCCCTCTTGTTCTATACCATTGCCACTTCAGTTGCCCTGATAGTCCCCCTGGGATCTTTTTTCTTAACCTTTTTAACCGACTATGGCTTAATTGGTTTTCTGGGTGTTATCCTGCAGCCAGTGATGCGGCCTGTTTGGAAGATTCCGGGAAGTGCCGCAGTGAATGTGGTTGCTTCTGTTGTGGGGAGTTTTTCCGTGGGCATTTTCATGGCAGATCAGTTTTTCAGGGATCAGATGTACACCCGTCGGGAAGCTGCCATCGTCATCACCGGATTTTCAACGGTTTCAACCGCATTTTTCGTCATCGTTGCCCGCAACCTGGATCTGATGTCCATATGGCCTATTTTTTTCAGTGCTTCAATCGTGGTCACCTGTTTGGTAACTGCCATCACCGTCCATTTGCCTCCCCTCAAGCATTTTGGAGAAGAAGCACCACCCGAAAAAAAAGAACAGGTGACGAAAGGCCCTCTTTTCTCACGTGCCTTACACCAGGCCACTTTGGAAGCTGGAAATAATCAGCATGCGCTGAAATGCATGCTGAAAAATGTTAAGGATGGCATTATGATGAGTCTTCGGTTCCTGCCTTTGATTTTATCCATTGGTACCATCGCGTTCTACATGGCCAGAATGACGCCATTCTTCGATTGGGCCGCCACTATGTTTCATCCCCTTGTTCGTCTTCTGGGCATTCCAGATTCACTCACTGTTACGAAGGCCATGGTGACGGCAGGCGTTGACGTCACCATGCCTTCATTGATGATGGCTGGTATGGACGCCTCTTTGGCCGCACGGTTTACCGTGGGTGTGTTCTCTATTTCGTCGGTTTTGTTTCTGGCAGGCACCATCCCCTGCATTCTGAGCACCAACATTGGATTAACTCTCAAGGACCTGATGATGATTCTTGCACTGAGAATGTTTTTTTCGCTGATCCTGTTGAGTCTGATAATTCGATTGATTTTTTGACCATAGCCCAGCCAGTCGCTTTTTTTCTTTTTCATCCAGTCTGTTCCAGCAGGTGTATGGCAGGAACTGCCTTGACTCCATTTTAGCACAAAGCTCCGTCAAATGATGGCCCTCATCTTTGCATCCCGGTTGATTCGCAAAAAACTCCTCTGCCGACATCTTTATTCAAGAGTGTATGCAGAGGAGCGTCTCCACCGAGGTGTCTCTCGGCATTCTTCAAGAATCATCGTCGTAAATTTGCTAATATCCACCTCTATTCGATTTATTTATCTACCCTGAATTTCAAAAGTGTAACACTGGATGCCGCTGTCCCACAAAAGATTGAATGCGAATCTGAATGCCGTCAGCATTTGGAAAACAAAAAAAACCCACGTCACAGGCACATTTCCGGCGCCCACTTCCCTGGGATCTTTCATTTTTGTTCCTGTTTATCTGAATCACTGCAGAGATATTAACGGCTAGAGGTTCATCGACCAAGCAACTCTCTATTTTCTTCCAGTGATCAGAGAGATGACTAACAGAATCAAAAAGACGAAAAAGAGAACTCGGGCAATACCGGTTGCCGCCCCGGCAATGCCGCCAAAACCAAAAACTGCGGCAACAATGGCAACGATTAAAAAGATGAGTGAATATCTTAACATAAAGTCAACTCCTTTTACTATTGAACAGTTTGCGGGAGACATTATGTTAATACCCGTATGAGCGAAACCCAAACAAAAGCGAAAACATTTGTTCGGCAATTTTTTATGTCAACTTCTTCGTCAAGGCTCTCATTTCCACCTTCTCCCAAGCTTTCTGTTCTCCTTGAAAAACGACTGGCAAGATGTTGAAATGTCACAGAGTTGGTATTGAAATGTCGTTGAATCACTGGTGCCATAAGTCTACATTATTTCGAAACGATTTTATCAAACCTGCTGTCCATGCATACACTGACATCAGATGTGATGAATTCTCCATTATGAAATAGCGAAAAAATGGTTGCAGGTGTCGGGGCCGATTGAGCTTGCTCCATTGTTTCCAGTTTAATGACTTTTACATTTAACTGCCTTTTTTCAGCAGTAACCGCCAGCGACTCCCTCACATGATATTCGGTAAAGGGACAACGGTTGGAAAAGTAAATCACATAGCCATTTTTTTCCGGGCATTCACCCTTTTTCGCCTCATGATTAAAAGAAGGCATCGGCGAGTTCTCCCTGAGCCTTCGGAACAATAGCGAAAAACCGGCAGGCGTGGTGTCGCATTGTGTAAACCCCTGCTTCAAAAGCCACTTGGTATCACTCATAAAGTGATATTTTTTCGTTCCCACAACGGTGACAACCCCCTCTTTGCCCTGCTGTTCGGCAGCGGTGATGACCTCTTGCAACAACGCTTTTCCATGACCTTTGCCCTTGTACTTCCCAGAAACCCAAAAACAGCCGATCATGAGATGATTGGGAGCTGTCACAGGCACCCATGACAGCTCTGCCGGGCCATATTCAATAAACACCTTTGCGCGATCATTAATTCTTCGAAAGACAAAGTCTCTTTCAAACTCATTCCTGAGCCACTGCTTTTTTAATTCATAGCTCTTCGCACACTTCTTGTCTGAAATGGCACAGCAAATATGTTCCCTGTCAATATTGGTTTGATCAATGGTGATGTAGCTCAATGCATCTCCTCCTTAAGACCAGCATCATGAACATCGGCATCATGCATGGAACTTGCCGGCACATTGGCACCTACAACTTTTTGCTTTTTTTATGTATGTATGCCTGCCAGTAGACTTCCACAGAACGGTTGCTTTCCCGGGCAAAGTCGGAGTCATATTTACGCTTAAAGAAGGCTTCCAAGTTCTCCCGGTTGCTAACGGCATTTTTACTGTTTTCATGCAAGCCATGTCAGCAAACCCACCAGTAAGGCAATGGGTAGTCTGGCTAATCCAATTTTAATCCAAGCTTGATCTCCAGAGATTTCGGATACAACCGCCCTCCCTTTTGGGTTGAAAATAACAACAACAGCTTTCAATGCCCATATGCCTGGAATGGCCACCATCATTATCCATCCAGCTATCGTTTTTTGACTTGAAGTAAACTCCATCAATGCAACGGCGTAAAAAACCAGCAAAAAAATGGAGATAACCATAAACCACCAGGGTCTTTTTTTAGCTGCGTAAGCAGCTCTTTCGATCTTCTGCCATTTTGCACCCATTGTCATCATGGCAATGCTGGTGATTAAAGCAGCGATTGACAAAGTTGCTCCAAAAGCTTTTACAAACATACATGATCCCTCCATTGTCATATGAGCCTCTGGTCAGTACAATGATGTTATGATTGACTCAGCTTTAGGTCGCAAGCTTTGATCCATCGCCATCATGGTTTCCCTCCACCATGCAAGCCATTGATCACTCTGTTTGACTGGTTGACGTGATATAAGTCATGGCTTCTGCTATGTTGCTGGCATTTCCAGCGTTGATGGCCTCTTCCATAAGTTCCAGTTTGGGCAGTGTCAAAAACTCTTTGCCAATGACGCCTTCGTATTCTGTTGAAATTTTTACAGAGAGTCTGTTGAGCTTCTCCAGGTTTTCTTTGCCCTGATCATACACTTCCTGATATTCAGTCTTGAGAGACTGTAGCGTTTCTTCATTGGTCGCGATAATCTGCTGCTTGATTTCTTCGGCTGTCGCATTGTCAAACTCACGCAATGCCTTAATCTTTTGCTCCATCAGTTCATTGACTGCCTGTTTATAATTCTCTATTTCCTGATCAAAATCGCCTAATTCATAATGACTCTCATCTTTATCCTTCATGATCTGGCGCTTTATTTTCCGCTGTCTTTTCTTGCTTTCCTGAATGCTTCGGCGCATGGCCCGCACTCTGTGGAGCGCCTCTAAATGCTTATACTTTGTTTTGCCCACCGTCAGGTAAATACCACCAAAAACGAGAATCACACCCATATAACTGAGTGCCAGGTAGAGCATCCCCATACCTTCAAAAAAGGCATAATAGAGACCGAAAGGGATGGCGAAAAAAGCTATTACCAAGGTAAGCAGAATGATGCCTGCGTCGCCTATTCCACTGGGAAAATAAAGGGCAAAAAACAGTCGATTGTTATATAGGAATGGGATCTTTTCTTGTTTAAAAACCGACTTGCCCGCCAGATGCAGTTCTTCATCCTCGCTGCGAAAGTCAGCCGTTTCCATATCAATTCGTTGCATGATCGCTTTCTTTTTTGCTTTTTCTTTATTTGACTCCACATTCTTCAGCTTCACACTGACAGTGTCAATCTGCTCATCAAAAGCAGCTTCCAGTTGTGTCTTGCGTTGACGTGTGACTTTCTTGATTTCGTCTTCTATGGCATTTTCTTTTTTGGAAATGCTTTTTTCCATCTGAATTTCTCTATCGCGCAGAAGTGCATTCTGCTCGATACAGTTGTCCAGTTCAGCGACGTTTTCTTTAATGACTGCAATTTCCTGAATGCCACCTTTTAATACTGATGACTCCATTTTTCTCACCCTTTCACGAAATTTGATCTGTCATAAACTTAGTCTGCCTGCAAGCAATGCCCGCCATAGCGTCTGTTTTTATTTCTTCCACATTCAGCTTCATGGCTCCTGTTTCATTTGCTGGATAAAAAGATCCACAAGATTGGGATCGAACTGGGTGCCGGCGCACAATTTCAACTCTTCCAATGCTTCTTCTTTGGTTTTGATTTTTTTGTAGGGTCTTTCGTTGGTCATCACGTCATAGGCATCAACAATGGCAATAATACGAGCTAACAGAGGAATTTTTTCCCCTTTTAATTGATGCGGATATCCCTTACCATCCCACCGCTCATGATGAGAGAGTATCCCTTCCGCGATCTGTGCCAGCTTAGGTGATGTATTGGCAATTCGAAACCCCAAATCCGGGTGTCGCTTAATCCGTTCCCATTCTTCTTCTGTTAAGGGACCTGGTTTTTGAAGAATTTCTTCTGGTATAGCTACCTTCCCCAAATCATGTAAATCAGCCAAAGAGACCAAAGCATTCAAGTCTCTTTCTCCCAAACCAAACGCTTTCCCCAGGTTTACTGCCATTGTTTCCAAACGGTGGCAATGCTCAGATGTTTCAGAAGTGGTTTCCCGAAGCATGGTCTTCAGAGAGCCTAAAATGCTGGCATTGGCACTCTCACTCTCATACATTTTGTTTTCATACATGTTGTCTTCCGCTTTTTTAAACACCGACTGAACACTTTGGCTCGCCACTTTTTTCGTGGCAAACCCCAGAGCCAAAGAGGGCTTAATCGGCTCATCCTTTGCCTGGCGACAAGCAGTTTTGATGTTTGCACCTATTTTTTCAGCCGTCTCTTCAGTAGCATCTGGCATCACAACAACAAATTCATCTCCCCCTATGCGTGCCACCAGATCTTCAGGGCGGACACTGGCTTTCAGAATACCTGCCACCCGTACCAGCAGGCGGTCTCCTTCTTCATGCCCCAGTGTATCATTGGTGATTTTAAGTCCATTTAAATCGGCCAGCAAAATGGAGAAAGGCAACTTTCCTTCCTGTTCAAAACCGTCGAGCACTTCGCTGTAATAGGCACGATTATAGAGTCCTGTCAGAGAATCATGATAAGATTTGAATTTAATTTCTTCCTCTGAACGTGTGCGAATTTTAATTTCTTCACGAAGTCTGATCTCTGTCTTCTCCAACTGCTGGTTTTGAACCATGAGCTGGACTCGGGATTCTTCCAGAGCCTGGGTTTTTTCTTTCACCACCTTTGTCAGAGTACGGTTCCAAATGGTGATTAAAATGATGGCACCACTTAAGAGAATCAGTATCGCCACAGCACTCATCCAAAAATAGGGATTCTCAAGCACACTCGTGCGATCAAAAGGAACCCACTTCATTCGAATCGTCTGTTTTTCACCATCACTGATTTGAGCCAGTCCTTTATTGAGAATATCATTCAGCATTGGCCAGTCGTTTCGGGTGGCAATGGATAAATGAGACTCGTAGGGAGTCTCTGTGTTCACCACCAGATTGGTGATTTTGTCATGGTCAATGCTGGCAGCTGCACTCATCACTTCAATAATCATGACATCCGCTTCTCCGAAAGACACTTTTCGAAGACCGTCACTGGCAGTGCCAACCGTCTGATATTCAAGTCTGGGGTAATTATCGTCGAGGTATTCAACGATGGAATAACCCTCCACCACCAACACGCTCATGCTGGAGTTGGCCAGTTTTTCAAAACTGAGTTTTTCCGAGTAGTTTTCCCGCGTCACAATTACATTGGGATTAAAGATATAAGGCACTGTAAACTCAAAATATTCACTACGAGCGGGGGTTTTCGTTGCTGCCGTAATCCCTGCAATCTCGCGATTCATGGCCTTTTCCATTAAATCAGTCCACTGGTCGAACTCCACCATTTCAAAGGCGAACTCCAGCTTTTCTTCCAGCAGTTTAAAGTAATCGGCAGAAATACCCACATACTCTCCATTGATGAGAAACTCCACAGGTGGATAGTCTGTTGTGTACCCGATTTTAATTTGACCGGCATGTTCATCCAGCCATTGTCGTTCTTCCTCTGTCAGGAAAATTGCCGCCTCCTGGGACTGTTGGCAGCCACTGAGAAATATATGTAAAAGAATCACAAACAGTAAAGCCCATAACCAGTTTCGCCCATGGAATAAACGCTGTTTTCTTTTCATTTTACCCCCCAACATCTCTCCTCTACATTTAAAGAGAGAGACGATTCCCGATCAACCTGTCGACGACAGATACGATTGACAATATCCACTGGTCATTTCTTGATCTCTTTTACCCTGCAAACGATTCGACTCTCAAGCATCACTTTGATCCCGCGAGGGTGAACAGATGTGTTCGCCAGTATTTTTTGACAACTCCTTCTGTTGCATTTCCGCTGCGTTGGTCTTGTTTTTGAACAACACATACAGACATGCCCAGTTCTATCTCATTTCGCTTTGTCACTACCGCCATTTTTCATAATCCTTTCAAAAATCGTCTTATCAACGCTTCAGTTCCTCGATATGCCTCGCTGCAGAAACTTCGATGGCTTATTTGCTGCTTTCATTAACCTACTGAAACACCACATCCCGCAGGGCCGGCCACACATCATCGGTGGCAAAAGTCCGCTGCCAGCAGGCAATACCTGCAAGGTTCAGCTCATGCATCAGGCCTGCTCGAAGAGAAAGGGTTTCGACATTTTCAATCCAGATTTTCACCAGATCTTCCCCGTCAATAAAAGCAGCATAATAGAGCTGTGACTCTTCGTCCCAGATGGGAGACAGCTCATTATTGGCAATAAAATTGGCCTGGGCCTGCATTCCAATGGCCGAAGATCGGTTGGTCATTCGATTGGCCCGTTCGGTGGAGGGCCGCTCCCGCCACACCCGGGTGTACAGGGGCAGCCCCATAACCAGTTTCTGGGAGTCCACCACTTGGGTCAGTGCTGTCATGCCTCGTTCCACCCAGGGATAGGATGCCACGGGTCCGCTGATGGGGCTGGATGCCCAGTGTTCGTCATAGGTCATGATCACCAGGTAATCAACAATTCGGCCCAGATATTCGTGGTCGTAGCATTTTGACCAGTTGTCACTGCCGCCCATGATGGTGACGTCCATGGACAGGATCAGCCCGTGCTGTTTCATGGACCAGGCCAGCTCATTGATAAAATGGGTGAGCCGGTCACGGTCCGCCATATAGACATTTTCAAAGTCAACGTTAATTCCCTCATACCCATGGGTCAGGGCTTCCTGAATCATCCGGTCAATGAACCGCTCCCGGGCGTCTGCCTTTTGCAAAAATGCGTGGGTGCGGTCAATGTTAAACTCGTTTGAAACCAGCGCCCAGATCTGAAAGCCATTTTCACGTGCCCAGCGAATGTAGGCTTCCGACACCTTTGACGAGATGTTACCTGCATCGTCTGTCAGTTCGTACCAGGTGGGGGATACCACGTTAACCCCGGGCATGTCAGGCAAGGTATCCACATTGGGATTTCGGCCATACACCGCCTCCCATACCAACATCACCGGCTCGTCCAGGGGCGGTTGCCATTCAGGGAGTGTGGCCGCCTGAATGGTCTGCATGGATGCCAGCCGGCTCTCCGTCTCCCGAATCACGCCAATGGTTCCCTGTTCTGTCACCACGGTGATCTGCTCCTCTCCGGACACATAGACCACCGCCACCCCCCCTGCTGACTCCTCCAGAATCCGGGTGGGTTCACGAACAGCCCGCCACTGAATGTACGTCTCCAGCGACAGGATTCTATCCCGGTAAGCATCCATTTGTCCGGCATCTTCAAAAATCAGCTGGCCGGATTCCAGCTCCAATTGCTGGTAGGGCAGATAATCATTGGAAAAGATCACATGGCCGCTGGTGGTTCCCATCTGTAGCCGAATGCCCAGAGTGTCACCCATGTCCAGATCAACCAGGTCTTCGTAGGGGAGAAAAGTGTCTTCCTGCAGATGAACAGGTATCACTTGGCGGCTTACCGGCGCACCATCAACGGTGACTTCCCCGGTATCGGAGATGGTGATAAAATGATTTGGGCCCACCAGATTCGTCTGCCCCATGGCGGCATCATAATGGTGAGTGTACAGGGAATCCCGCAGCCAGAAGGCGTTAAAATGGGTTTTGCCGGTTTCTCTGTTGATTTGCAGCACTTCTTCGGTATAGGGCTCAACATGCACACCCGCCTCCTTCAGGTACACCACTTGGGGAGCTATCTCATGGGTTTCATAGGATCCCATCAACGGCAGTTGCTGTACCCATCTGCGAATCCGCAGGTTCAGTTCGATATTAATGCTCAGTACTGCCGTGACCACCAGTGCCAGGGCCAGTAAAATTGTCAAAATGACTCGCAATGTCTTTTTCATGGTTGATTCCTTCCTTACTCCTATTATGTTAAAAACACCTTAATTCCACAACAACCTTTCCACTATATCAACCTTTGCTGATCCGGCTGTCATGGCGATTCCCTTCCCAAACCATCCTTTTTTCCCAACGCTTTCTTCTACTGGCCTCCCCTTCCTGCTTTTGTACTTAATAACGAAAAGAGAGATAAAAGGTTTCCTTTTGGGGTTCCATTACCTCCGACCCCGGAGTACCCCGGAGTAACAGCGCGACCCCGGAATAACGATTATCCCGGAGTAACGGTTATCGTCTTTTATTGCCTCCATCTATTTCTTGATCTCTTTTACCCTGCCTACGATTCCGCTCTCAAACATCACCTTGATCCCATGCGGATGAGAAGCTGCATTCGTTAAGATTTTTTTGACAACCCCTTCTGTTACATTGCCGCTGCGCTGGTCTTGTTTTTGAACAACCCCCACAGTCATTCCAGGCGCTATCTCATTCCGTTTTGTCCCTGCTGTCATTTTCATGTTCCTTTCACCTGTTTCTTTCAATTGAACTTCTTCACATATATAGCCCTTACATGGCTCTTTTACATGGCCCTTTGTATTCACTTAACCACTACGGCCACTACGGTGTTTCTCAATGTGCAGTATCATCATTCGATCTCATTTGCTCCCGCCTGATAATTGTATCATATTGTTTCACTGGGATCTTATTCCTGGTGCATAAAAAAGCACCGAACCCAATGTTCTGTACTCCAGTGATAATCTGTGTGCTGTTTGCTTCATTTGTTTTCCTCGTTCCACCGGTATTTTCTGTTGCTGTGCAGGGTATCCATCTGGCATTCCAGGCACAGGCCATTGTGACAGCAAACAACCCCGCCGCATTCTCTGCACTGCCACTTTTCAGCTTCTTTTGCCAAAAATGCCTCCATGCCGTGCTGGCGAATGAACTCCAGGTTTTCCACCATGCTCATATGGTATTTTTTCCGATAGCGGCTATCCAGCGCCTTCAGTCTCTTGCACGGGAAATCATTGCATTCAAAGCAGAACCGGTCTTTTCCTTTCTCCAGCCGTTCACAGTGATGACCCATGTGAGTGCAGTGTTCCCCCCGCGGGATACAACCAGGGCAGTATTTTCGGTGAAATCCCTGCTTGTTGATATCATGCTGCATAAAAAGATAGTGGACACACAGGCCACAGTTCATACCGCAGGGAGCAACGAGGCTTTCTTCCATCCTTCTCACCTTCTTCTCATCATGCAACTGGCCCTCAGGCCAGTTGTGTGGAATGGCATCGCCATTTTTCATTCGCTCATTCGTTCATCTACTTACCCTGAAATCTAAGGGTGTAACAGAGGAAGAATATGATAGAATCGATGGTGTCTGTAGCTCTGAACAGAAATTGCACAGGAAAGGGATGATCTGCTTGCGAACTGTCATTAACCAGGGAACACTGATTGATCCGGGTAATGGGATTCATCAACCCTGTCACCTGGCGATTGAAAAGGGAAAAGTCGCGGCTATTGCGGGGTTGGCGCCGATGATCCGGCTCAGTATCTGGATGCGGTAAATCAACAGGGACTTCCGGTTAACCTGGGATTGCTGGCACCCCATGAAACCCTTCGAACTCAGGCAGGGGCTACCGATCGGTACAGCGCTGCCAGTGACGGCCTGCTGAATCATGGCCAGGGACACCCCAGGGCAGCAGGCACTTTTCCAAGAATGCTGGGCCGATTTGTCCGGGAACGCCGCCTGTTGAGCCTGAATCAGGCCATCGCCAAAATGACGGTGCAGCCAGCCCGAATGGCGGGCATTCCAAAAGGAACCCTGGAGCCAGGTGCCGATGCAGACATCACCATTTTTGATCCTCAAACCATTATTGACCGGGCCACCTTTCGGGACCCGCTGGTTGCACCACTGGGCATTGAGCAGGTTCTTATCAATGGAGAACCGGTATTGGTAAGGGAAAAGCTGCTGTACAGCAATAGAGGAAAAGCCCTTCGGCCGGAAAGGTAGAATTATATAGGTAGCGCTTTAGCCGGAAAAGCAAAAAATTGAAGTGAAAATCAGGAGGCATTCCATGAACCAAATCATTCATCCCCTCACTAAAAACCTGGCGGGAACCATCGGCTGGTACTACCGGCACCTGGGGACCGGCGAAACCCATGAACACCAGGCCCGTCAACCCTATCTGGCTGCCAGTGTCATCAAGCTTTCCATCCTGCTGGCAGTTTTTCAGGCAATGGAAGAAGGCCGGTGCCACCGTGATGACCGGCTGGTGCTGCAAGAAGCGGATAAACTCCCCAGCTGCGGTGCCCTGACTGATCTGCACCCGGGGCTGGAAATCACCCTGCAGGATTGTTACCGGCTGATGATCACCCTCAGTGACAACACCGCCACCAATCTGTTGATTCAACGGGTGGGAATGGATTGGGTCAATGAAGTGATTCAGTCTGCAGGATTATCCCATACCCAGCTCAACCGGCTTCTTTTTGACAGTGAAGCCCAGCAGCAGGGGCGGGAAAATACCTTTAGCCCTGCGGATGCAGGCAAGCTGCTGGAGATGATTCACCGACGAACCTTTGTTTCTGAAGCCTGGAGCCTGGAAGCAGAAGCCATTCTGAAACGGCAACAGTTGAAAAACAAGCTGCGCGCTCTGATTCCCCGGCAAATTCCCATTGGTCATAAGACCGGAGAAGACACAGACATCACCCATGATGTGGGCATCATCTACACCCGCCAGCCTTTCATTCTCTGTCTGGCCGCCAACGGAACAGATGTCATTCAGACCGAAGAAGTCTTTCGGCAGGTTGCCCTGCGCTGCTACCAGTACACCGAGCTAAGCTGTACTTGTTAAGGCATTCGGCGCGTTCTAAAGGCTTCCATCATTTCACCGGTTAAGCTTATTTTCGATTCATCAGGGGGGACATTGTCGCGGTCCATCCAAACACCCATGGACAATTCGTCCTCGTCGATGATGATTTTGTCGTCTCCGTCAAGTTCTGCAAAGAAGCCAGCCAAAATGGTATCTGTAAAAGGCCAGGGCTGGCTTTTATAAAACTGAATGTTTTTAACCTTCAGCCCCACTTCTTCCATCACTTCCCGTTGAACTGTCTCTTCCAGCGACTCTCCAATTTCAACAAATCCGGCAATCAGCGCAAAATTCTTGTACGACCGACCTGCGTATTTGGTGAGCAGTAACCGGTCACCCTCATAGACCGCCACAATGACGCAGGGAGAAATGACGGGATAGGTTTGAAAACCACAGGATTCGCAAGATAACATTCGTTCAGTTTCAGACGTTTTCGTTTGATGGCCGCAGCGGCTGCAAAAGTGATGGTTCTGGTACCACCGATTTAGCTGCCATCCTACTGCACCGGCAAATGAGCGCCAATATTTGAGTTCTGTGCGAAATCTTCCTGTTGTCACGTACGTCCAACCTTTTACAGAATCCAAGTCTTGCTGCTTTACTAAAAAATAGTTGATATCGTCAATGTTGAACAAAAACTGTGCCTCATCCTTTAAATGAGGGTGCGAATCCTGAAAATCGGCAAAAGCCGGGTACCACAGTTTTTCTTTTTCTTCTTTTACCAGTACCGTTTCCCCTTTATAGGACAACAATAAATCCCCGGGTTCAGCTTTTTTATTGGTAAATTTGTTGTTAAAAATGCGTGGTTTGATGTCCTGTATCATGAAATACCTCTTTCTCTCGTTGGTGATGACGGGGTCCAGTCGCTACATGTCTTTCAAAATCATAGTCACTCCGGATATCTCATTTTCCAGCTGGTTGACTTCAGCCTGCTGGCTTTGCAGGTAGCTGTCAAACAACCAGGCCGATTCTGGGTATTGATGCTTTAATTCTGCCGCTCTTTTGGCAATATGCCCCTGCTGCTCGTCGTTAATGCCTTTGAGTTCATCTTCGTCAACAATTAGATCTTCCAGCAAACCAACACCGGTTTTTTCGAAAATATCCAGCCATTCTGCTCTGGTAAGATAGTCAATGGATGCGCCCTTTTGACCATAGGCATCATCGATGATCAGGTATCCTTTCGGTTTGATGGTGTTTTTAAGCTTTATGATGGTTTCCTCAGGGGAGCCTAACACATCGCCAACCGCTCCAAGAATCACAACATCGTAGCCCTTTTCTGTCAAGACAGCCTCCGTGATATCACCCACAGCAAATTCACATAAGCTTTCTACGCCATGTTGCCTGGATTTTTGACTGGCATCGGCAATAAAATCCGGCATGAGATCAATGCCCTTCACACTGCATCCCATCTCCCTGGCTATATATACACTCACGGCACCTTTGCCGCAGGCCAGGTCCAGCACCTTGATATCCCGTGTGACCTTCATGTGCTTTGACATCAAATGAACGATATCCCTTGGTGATGATCCCAGATCCCACAGATCCTGCAATAAATAGGGCAGGTATGGTATCAGTTCTGTGGTTTCTGCTGTCAACGACTTTGCCAGTTTTTCTTCAATCGTAGCCATCGATCAAACCCACTTTCTTTTTCAAGTTATCTACTATGCGCTGGTCATGAAGTTCAAAAATGCCAGCTTTTCCTTTTCGTTTTTAAACATTCCGTACCAGTCCATGATTTCTGCTGAAAACCCAATGAACCCATGACCTACGCTGGTATTCAACATGTGCATGGCAAAGGTGATTTCATAATCCGTCATGTTATCAAAAATAAAGAATAAGATTTCTTTCATATTCATTCTCCTTATCCACTCTCCCTGAACCTCAACCCGCGCTCGTGCCATTGGACACGGATGCACATTTACTGTTGAAATTTGAACTCGATAATGTTGGTTTCCAATATATCCCGAATCTCATGCCACACCTCTTTAAAGGTGGGCGCATTGCACACCATTTGCGGCGTAATGCCATGGATCTGAATGTTAAAGGGATGAAGGTCCAGTGGCTCCGGTTTGATAAGCCAGCTTTTTCTTGAATACTCGCCATTGTCATAAAGAATCATGCCCAGAGAGCAAGCGCTGTTTCTTCTTGCGTTGGCTGTTTCAAAGTCAATGGCGACGAATTTGATTGACACAAGGCTTCACCTCAATTTCGATTGTCTTCACAGCTGGGATCACAGCTTCATAAGACCCTCTTCCAATGCTGTTACCAGCGTCTCCCACGATAGCCACATTTATAGAATATCACATCCGTGACCGTTCCGACTCCATTCACCTCCAAAAATCTCTTGAAACAGGAAACGAAACCAACATTTCTATCATCAGCAATGGTCCTCCCCACTGCTGACATGAAAAAAGCCCGCCGGTAACCGGCAGGCCTCCTATATTTTCTATCGATTATCGATTGATTCCGGATACAGATCGTGCTGCTGCAGCCTTTGCCACGCCACTTCATGCCATCGGGTGCCTTCTTTGCCGTAATTGCAGTAAGGATCAATGGAAATACCGCCCCTTGGCGTAAACTTGCCCCACACTTCAATGTATTTGGGATCCATCAGTTTGATCAGATCTTTCATGATCGTATTCACACAGTCTTCATGAAAACCGCCATGGTTTCGAAAGCTGAACAGATAAAGCTTCAGGGATTTACTCTCCACCATCCGCACATCAGGCACATAAGCAATGTAGATGGCGGCAAAATCCGGTTGCCCTGTGATGGGGCAGAGGCTTGTAAACTCAGGGCAGTTAAACTTGACGAAATAATCATTTTCCTGATGCCTGTTTTCAAATGTTTCCAATATTTCCGGCTTGTATTGATCTCCATAGACTGTCTGCTGATTGCCTAAAAGCGACAGCCCATCAATATGGTCAGGTGCTTTCAACATGATTTCCCTATACCTCCCCTACTTTCACTTCTGTTATCTGTCTGATAGCGGCCCTTCAAGATATTTCACCATCAGAACTCCCACCATGCCGGGTATCACCTGTCCAACACCGATGCTCACCGCAAGAATTCCATAAGGAACATTGATCAGCGGCGAAAGCCACAGGGGCACCATCAGCGTCGGAATCGCCATAATGGGCAGCGCCACCAGTAAAAGATGCACTTTTCTGGCATACCTGCATCCGGCCGCTGTGAAAATGCCAACCATGAACCCACCGATCATATCCATCGGCCCAAGTCCGCCCAGAATAGTATTGCTGAGAAAATTTGCTGCTCCCAGGGGAATGATTAAAACTGGATTGATGGCCGCCAGCGCGTACAGACTGGTGGCGATCCGCACCTGATACTGGCCAAAGGCGAAACTTTGGGTGAAAAACATGATGACGACATACAGCGCAATAACGATGGCGGAAAAGGTTAAGCTGCGTGTATCAGCGAACGCATTGCTTTTTTTGACTGCTTGAACTTTCATTTTTTGCTCCTTCCCTCATCACAAAGGAGAAAGTGCGATAATCCTGTTTTTAAGGCAAAAAAAACAGCACCCAAAAAGGCACCTTTCAAAAACTGCTCTGCTACAAGCAACATCTGGCCCTAGTTTTGTTTATAGACAGGATGGTTTCGAACTGTCTTCCATATGACAAGCTATATTTTCTACCTATGCTACCATATTTTCCACTCCATGACCAGCTTTCTGTTCCCGATCTTTAACAGTTTCTCCTGTCCTCATTTCTACAACCAGTGAAATTGCCGGCCAAAGCCGGAGTCATATTTACGTTTGAAGAAGGCCTCCAAGCTCTCCCGGGTGCTGCCGTCACCTTTCTGATGGGTTTCTTTCTGAAACAGGCTCATTTCCTGGTGTTCTTCCAGAGAAAGGCGTTGGTACTGGTTCTGAAATCGAATGAAAGTGACTTCCAGAAGCGTGTAGAGCATCATATTGCGGCAGTGGGTGCCTGATCAGCTGCCTGAAACAGCTGGTGCCGCATTTCATCGCTGACATCCTTTTTCAAAGATTCGCATCGATTTTCGCTCATGCAGTTGCTCCATGACGGTTTTCATGGTCTTTACCTTTCCCGCTTTCTTGTTTGTTTTTTCATTGGCCTACTAGTTCAACTTTAGGTCACCAGCTTTGATCCATCCCTTTCGTCTCATGATTTCTGCCAGAATCAGCGAGAGAACGGCCGGCAGTATGAAATGAAGGAGCCCCATTTTCATCAGCACATCGGCAGAGAATCCCATGGCACTGATGGTTCCAAATTGTCCCACCAGTCCGCTGGTTCCCATTCCGGCACCTGTGGGCACGTTTTCCATACGCAGTAAAGTGGCCGCCAGCGGGCCAAGTATGGCACTTGCCACCGTAGGCGGTATCCAAATAAGTGGATTTCGCACAATGTTGGGAATTTGGAGCATCGAAGTGCCCAGCCCCTGAGAGAGCAAACCGCCCCAGCCGTTCTCCCGGTAGCTGATGACAGCAAACCCAATCATCTGGCAGCAACATCCCACTGTAGCTGCACCGGCAGCAGTACCGCCAAGACCCAGCATGATACACAGTGCCGCGCTGGAGATGGGCAGTGTAAGCGCCATGCCTACAATAACAGCCATCAAGGCTCCCATGGGAATGGGATGCATTTCGGTCACCACCATAATAACAGTCCCCAACCAGGCCATAAAGCCACCAATGAAAGGCCCTGCCACCATTCCCATTACCACACCGGCTGCAATGGTGATCATGGGAGTCGCAATGATGTCCACTTTTGTTTCTCCAGCAACCAATTTCCCGCATTCTGCTCCCACCACCACAGCCACGAAACAGCCCGCAGGACCACCGGCTTCATAGCCCGCCATGCCAGTGATCGTGGAAGCAAACAGTACCAGCGGTGGTGCCTTTAAACCGTAGGCAACAGCCACACCAATGGCTGGGCCTGCCATGGCCATAGCCCGCTGGCCCAACTGCTGTAGTATGGGAAGCTGAAGTTGTTCACCCGCCACATTAAGAATCAAGCCAATAATCAAGGAGGAAAACAGCCCCAATGCCATAGCTCCAAGTGCCTCAATGCCATATCGTTTCATCGAAAATTCGATATTTTTTCTTTTTAAGAATCCCAGCTTTGATTTGTTCGATGAAGCCATCGCCGTCATGTTTTCCCTCCAGTAATCAATCAGTTTGTATTTTTTGATTTTTGATGATTCGACCCTGATTTCAACCGATGTGACAGCGGCTGCTTCTGTACATTCGTGATCTCCCCTTCAGGACCATTAAAAAGATCATTGCTGGTGAAATCTGTGTTAAAAGGTTCGGTCCAGTTACCCTGAAAATAAACCACATTGATGAGAAATAGGATTGTGTGGGGATCAATCGGGTATTCAACAATGTCTTTAATCAACCCGTCAGTTCTGTCATTTACCCAGTTGTTGATCACATCCACTGATGCTTGATGATCAAGTCTGACCGACCGGGTAACGGGGCTTTATATGTTTGATATGTTTTGGGCGGGAATATAGATCTCGCTGATGGAGTTCTCATTATATGGCCCCAAATTCTCTTTGCCACAGTATTCGAAGTTAAAGTGTCCCGGCAGTTTCCTATCTGTTGCCGGCAGCCATTCTTCATAGATATACCGATAGGTATGCCCCACCTGATTGGCGAGCCCTTTATGCCTGAACTTATAATAAGTTTGGGCGGGAATGATTTTAGCCGTTAGTTGAATGGGGATTCGATCAATTTCACTGACCGCCACCGCCACGTAAAAAAAGAGGCTGTCTGTGTCCTGATCCGGGAACCAAAACTGCATCTGATAAAACTCCAGAGGTTTCTTCAGACTGGGAATGGCCGTCAGATTTTCGGTTAACATTGACCACTGTTCCGACAGATCATTTTTCAGTGACAGATCATAATAAAAGGGAATGCCCACCAGCTTGATGTCCTCCAAAAATACGATTTCCGGTTCTTTGTCCAGAACGTGTTCATTCTTTTTCAGCGTTCTCTCGGTGATGGGCTGCAGCAGCAGTCGTCTGTCAGCGATGCCTTCCCTGCGCATATCCGACGGGTTTTGGCGCATCATTTTGAAAAAAGCCCGGGTATACGCCTCAGCGCTTCCAAAGCCATAATCAAGGGCGATGTCAATAATGCGTTTATCTGTCGCCATCAGCTCTCTGGCTGACTCTGTGATTTTTCTGGCCAGAATGTATGATTTCGGCGAGTGCCCCGTGATGGATTTGAACAGTCTGGAATAGTAATAGAAAGAAAACCCCAGATCTTTGGAGATATCTAAAACAGATATTTTTGATCTGAGGTTCGTCTCAATGATTTGAATGGATTGTAAAATCAGCTCTCTGTTGTTCATTCCCGACACCTCTTAAAAGTTAAAGAACACACTCCAGTCAAAGTCAGCTGAATCTTCGATGCACACCGGCAGCCCTGCACACCACTCTGGCAGCGTTGCCTCCCGCGCCACATCGGAGCAGGGGTAATAGGGCTTAATATCCAGTACCGGCGTCTCTTCTTCTGCGTCAATATACCAGGTTTCGATGATGCCGTGCTCGTAATCAATGTGCTTCACATCAATCACGCTGATGCAAATTGGATTGGGCCTGATAGGTGATCGGGTGGCAAATACCCCCATGTGCTCCGGGCCTGGCAGATAGGGCTTCTCCAACACCTTCGTCTCCCGCAACCCCGGCTGATCCACCTGATTGGCCCACCAGGTCACCAGCAGGTGACTGAAACCATCCATGGCCGTCAGGGCTTCTTTGTAGTCATCTTCAATGACAATGGCAAACCCCTTGTCGCTTTTCACTTTACCAATTAGCTTTAGTTCCATCATAACTGCCCCCTTATTTTTATTAGGTACAGTTATATGATAAATCAATATCAATAAAAGTTCTTGATTCAATTTGTCCGAAATCACTCGTCAGTTGATCTTATTTGTTCAGTGCCACTGAATTTTCGGCCACCGAAAATACTCATCATTTCATTCACTTGTGTTTCGAAAGAAGCCCAGCGGAATAAATGTATCCTTGCCTGCTGTCCAGTTTCTAAGATTCGCCAGTCGCTCGCCATGATCTTCATGACCTGGTGTATTATAAGCTTCGATCAACTTCTCGCATGGGACTTCACTGCAAAGTCCGCAATGGTGCACTCCTTTTTCGATGGCACAAACAGCTACTTGACAGGTGCCCCAAAACGGCTTTCCTGCATTTGCCTGACACCCTTGGCAGCCTGTCCTTTCAATCCATTCGCAATCGCCGCAATAAGTGCCACATTTTCCCATCATATGTTGATCCACTCTGATGATCCTCCATTTCCACCGATTATCTTTTCATTTCAGTTACTTCTAATCACCTGCATCATCCCTGATCTGCTGACCGGCACCCTGGCTTCAAACAACATGGCTATTCCCGCCATCTCTCCATAAAAAGGCGATGGCTCTTTTTCCGAGAATATAGTCGTCAAATACCTTCTCGCCCGGGTTTCCCGACAGTCCCACACATACCAGCAGCGGCAAAAGATGTTCTTCTCTGGGATGGCAGTATCTTGCACCGGGAATCCTTTCCCAGTTGATGAACTGCTCCCAGATTTTTGCCTCATTTATTTCATCGCAACAACCGGCAATGAGATGATCCTGAAACGCATTGTTCTTTGGATCTTCCCTATTCTTTCCCTCAAAATCAAACCGGCTCATGTTGTGAAAGGAAAACCCGGAACCGATGATCAGGATATTTTCTTCCAATAAAGGTCTTAAAGCCTTCCCCATGGCCAGGTGTGTCTGCGAACTGAGGCTGTGGTGCAGCGAAATCTGGACCACAGGAATATCCGCCAGTGGGTACATCATCTTCAACGGAATATACGAACCGTGATCATAGGGTCTTTGATCATCGAGACGACATTCAATGCCGTTCCTGCCAAAGAGTTCGGCGATCTTTTCTGCCAGCCGGGGGTTTCCTTTAGAGAGATATTGAATGGTGTAAGCCGCTTCGGGAAAACCGTAGTAATCGTACATCAGCTCAGGCTCCCCACCACTTTGAATGGTCACTGTGTTCTCCTCCCAGTGGGCGCTGAACACAATGATGGCATCCGGTCGGCGGATTTTGGAAGAGAGGTTTTTCATAAAATGAATCATTTTTTCATGGGATGGGTCGTTCAGGATTGGCAACGGCCCGCCTCCGTGGGAAAAATAAATGACCTGACCAGTTTGGGCAATCTGCTCTTTGCTCATAAGACCCTCCTTCTTCTTCGAATCATCGAGTCACTTATACCCGGGAAGGATCGAATCCATTCATCACGCCCCACCCAGTTCACGAATTTTAAATGGCAACCGCACTGGCTGCCCTGTCATTTGATTGACTCAGGAAAAAGGTTTTCATCCTGGCTTGTTTGGTTCACCATCTGTTCACCGGATACTCTGAATACCCGATTGCATCACCCATTTTCTAAGACCAGAGTGATACATGAAAGGGGCTTTTGCATTTTTGGCGATGACATTAAGCCTGATCTTTGTCAGCCGTTTTTCATATCTGCCCAGAAATCCATCAATGCCTTCATTCAGGCTCTGGGCGAGGAACAGGGAGCTTTTCAGGGCATAGCTGATCCCTTCCGCTGAACTGGGGCTGATGGCACCGGCGGCTTCTCCCACAAGGGCAATCCCATCTCTTCCGGCCCAAAGCTGGTTCGCATGCTTTGGCCGATAGATAAAGGCACCTTCTTTTTTGACTCTGTGATGAAAAAGAAATCCATGATGCGCCAGTTTTTCCTTTAATTTGTGATATTTCTCCCAGGTCTTATCATTGGCTTTAAGCGCCGACCCCAGCACAAGGTACTGATTCTTGGGAATAATCCAGGAATAGAAGTCACTGATTTCCTCGTCGAAAATGGCCGTGTAATATGCCTGGGGCACCTGGTTTTCATACCATTCCTGAATAGCAATATAAATATCCGGAACAGCCCGGCCCATGCTGATGGACTTTCGAATCCCTGAACAGGCACCATCCGCACCGATGAGCACTCTGGTTTTGAGAGAATCTCTTCTCCCCTTTTGCGTAAAATGAACTGTAACACCGTCTTTCATCGGCTCATACCCTTTATACACAGCGTTGAAGCGTTTGTCCACCCCTAAAGACAACAGTGATACCATCCACCTGTCGAACTTTTCCCTGTCCATATTATAATAAAATCGTTGATACAGCTTTTCGATGCCATTGGTCACATCGATGGTTCTCACCGCAAAAAGCTGAGGATCTACCAATACCTCTGTTGGTACTCCCAAACCCAGTTTGGCAATCATTTTTTGAGCATCAGGTGCCAGAAGACCGCCACAACATTTGTTTCTGGATGAAACGGGGTGATTCGACTCCAGATCTCTTCTATCCATCACCACCACTTTGTATGCTTCTCCCAATAGCCGGGCCAGGTTTGCTCCTGCCGGACCGGCACCAATAATCGCAATGTCGTACATGCCTCCACCTCGTCTGTTGTTAATCGTTGCTGTGATTCATTTTTGTGACCGTGATCAGTCCCCACTGTCTTCCCGGTATTCCAAAATATCCCCAGGCTGACATTCCAGCACTTTGCATATTTCTTCCAGGGTGGAGAATCGTATGGCCTTGGCCTTGCCGTTTTTTAAAATGGAAATATTGGCCATGGTGATGCCGACTCTTTCCGACAACTCCGTGACACTCATTTTTCTTCTGGCCAGCATCACATCAAGATTAATGATAATTGCCATTAACATCACCTCAAATCGTCAATTCATTGTCGCTTTTTATTTCGATGGCATTTTGCAGCAGCTTTTGCAGAACGGCGGCAAACACGGCGACCACCATGGGTGCAAATGCAAAGAGCATCCCGATGAGAATCACACCCGGGGCGTCTTCCACCTCTCCCACCGTATAAAAAAGAGGCATCATTGCTATGTATAGAATGCTGATGGTTGCCGCCGCATATGTGATCTTCTTCAGGGCTTTCACCCCCAAATCTGAGAAAGCATCATTCCGATCTATCAGGTTCAACAGCGTAAAGGCCTGAAACAGTGCCATGAAAAATGGAATGGCTGACAGGTACATCCCCGCGACGATTCCATACAAGACTGCTGCCATATGTGAACTGCTTGCCGCTGCTTCTCTGGCGATCATGGGCAGCACTATCACACACACGGCCAGAATGGGAAGGCCAATGAAAATAACAGCTGTTTTTAGAAAACGTGTTTCCCTTTTCATCATCATCACCTCGTCATCATGTTATGCTTCATCCTATCATATTGTTTATCGTTTTACAATAAACATATGTTGATTAACGTTTTATTTTTGTTGTTTTGAAGATTTTTTTCCATCCGGTTTCCCACAAAAAGAAGCCCCTGCTCAATCCGTTCCATGTGGATTGCCAGAGGCCTACACGATGCGCGCTTATTAAACCTGGATCGAAAGCTTAAACAAAAAAACTAAAAATCTTCAGTTCCAAACTTTCCGTCACGATAATCCTGGAACGCCTGGTCCAGTTCTTCCTTGGTATTCATCACAAAGGGTCCCCCTGCAACGGCAGGTTCATTTAAGGGTTCCCCACTGAAGACAATGAGTTTGACGCCCTCTTCGCCCGCCTTCAGGGCGATTTCACCTGCCTTGTTTTCAAAAAGAATGAAATCTTTATGGGTGCAGGCCGTACCATTGATTTGAGCATGGCCTTCCGTCAGTAGAAGACCCGTATTGTACTTGCCCGGCTCTTCAAAGGTGACACTGTTGCCCCCCTGCACATCCAGCAAATAGATGTTCATGGGGGAATAGGTCATGGCTGGGCCTTTCACACCCTTAAATTCGCCTGCCACAACAGTGACTTTGCCGGCTCCATTGGGGAGTTCCAGTTTCCCCAGTTTGCTGCTGGGGAGATCCTGGTACCGCCCCGGTACCCATTTATCTTTTTTCGGCAAATTCACCCAGAGCTGGATCATGTGAAAGACCCCGCCCCGATTTAAAAACTCTTTTTCATGGTACTCCTTGTGCATAATGGCACCCCCGGCGGTCATCCACTGCACATCACCAGGATAAATGATGCCGTGATTCCCGGCGTTGTCGTGGTGCTCTACCGCTCCTTCAAAGGCAAAAGTGACGGTTTCGATACCCCGGTGAGGGTGGGGCCCAATGCCCCTGGAGGTGGTGGAGGGTGAAAACTCCCTGGGAACATTGTAATCCATCAGGGCAAAGGGAGAAAATCGTTCCAGCAGATTTTTCCCGCCGGGGAAATAATTTCTGACCCGAAAACCATTTCCCACCCAGTGTTCTTTCTCGATGACAAATTTCTCTTCAATCGGTCGCACCATCGACATGTGCTCACTCCTTCACAATATTTCATTCATTTTTCAACCCTTTAATCAACTAAGCCAATTTAATCATCTTGGCCAACGGAGTTCTGTCTGGCGTCTCCAAACACTCTCCATTTCCCTTCATACCCCTTTATTTGATTTCTCACCTCTTATGGCTTCTTAAACCAATAATGACTTCAAAAACCGACAGTTTTTCATCTCCAAAGTGGCCCCTGCCCATTGTCGATCAACTTTCCCGCTGCTTCTTTGTAGTCCTTCAATAAGGCATTGATATCATCAGTCGTCCATTTTTGCCATAAACCGCATCTCCTATTCGACAGAAACCTACCTTTTTCCCGACAGATACTCACCCTTGTGATAAATCTGATATTGGATTACTTTCGGGAATAATGTCCAGCAACAAATGGGCATGATCTTTCATCAGTATGTGGGAGATCTTGGTTTTTGCCGCCACAATATCCGCTTTGATGTAATACGCTTCATCAGTTGAAATGTAAATGAGAACAACATACTGGCTGCCATTTTTGCTGATAAAAATGCCTTCAATGTTAAACGCCTCAGGCATATTGCCGGTGATGGCGGCCTCAAATATGGCTCGCTTCTTCTCATCCTGCAATGTTCCTCCCGCCAGTTCAATGACGGACTCCTTGATAATGGTTAATGGCTCTTTGATTAACATTGCCGCCAGTATTAGAACAAAAAATGAATCTGCTAAATAGGGGATAAATCCGCCGCCGCCTGCGCCACTGGATAAGAAAAAGACACCCACCCCAATGCCCAGAGACAGGGTTCCGTCGACAAACGTCGCCTTTTGTTCCGTTTTTAAAAGGATACTGGTGTTGCCCATGGAACGGTTTTGTTGATAATAAAAGAAAGACACACCATAGCAGATGACCGCACATGCCAGCGCATAATAGAGAATGGGATCAGGGATGAGCATTGGAATATTATCCGATAAGCCGGTGAAATACATCACGATGCGAACAACAGCGGTAACAACAGACATCACCAGTACTCCAAAGATCATCAGCCCTTTGATAAAACCGTAAAGAGACTCATAGAAAAATTTCCCGAGGGGAAATGTTTTGCTTTTAGTGGCCCGAACAGCGACAATTTTCATAGCTACCAATACGCCCAGGAACATAATAAAACTATAATTTCCATCCAGCAAGATTGCTTCCGAATTTGAATAGTAATAGGTTGCCCAGGCCATCACTGCCATCACGATATTCGCTGCTGCCCCCACTAACAACGCACGGTTTTCTTTGTTCTGTTCCACGAATCATCTCTCCTCTTCATCTTGTTCCACACATTTGCGGCGCTTACTATCACACCACACTTCATGGCTTCTGCCCGGAAGAAATGCCCAGCCACCAAGTATCCTCTGCCGCTTCTCTTTAAATGTGCCACATGGCCCTCCTCTTTTCTACTGACAAATGTCACGAATGCTCCTGACAGTGATTATTTAATGAGGGAAAACCACAAACCCTCATCTTACAGAAGCCATTGTAAGGAGTTACACCGCCTTACAATGGCTTCTCAGTGATAGCGAACCCGTTTTATGTACTCAATCGGCTTACGCAGCCAATCAAAGGTTGGACATACTCCCGGCTTGAAAAATCGTTTGTTGGGAACAACCGCTTCAATCCGCCGTTCCCGGCTCTTTAACAATTACTGCACTTCACGCCATTCCGACAAGAGAGACAAGGTTCCCCCGGGCAAGCCCGGTCGTACGCCATAAACAGCATCTGCTTCATATGTCTTCCCATTTTCAGTTTTTTGGGTGATTCCCATTGCAATATAGATCCCCTCGTGGGATACGAAAATCGTATCAGGATGCAAGATTGCTCGATAACCTTCAAAATGATGGGCATACTCTATCGTAATCCAATGGATCGTGAACTCTTTTTCACTTTCAGGCACTTCGTCAAAATCTTTGAACCAGGCACCACGGTAAAAATTCCTGTTGTCACGAAGCTCCCGCAGGCGGGTCACATCTTCCTGCGTCAGTGTGGTTGTGGCCTGGCTGACAGGGTTAAACCGCGACCAGTCAATCGTATCCACCGTGGTATTGGCAAATTTCAGACCACCGTCAGGGATACCGGTTGGACCCTCTGCCCGTGGGTAAAACTCACCACGAAAGGTGACCCCGCCATTGGCTTTCACCTGGTTGTCCACTTTCATCAGGAACATGACCGCTTGCTGGCGTTGCAGGTTCTGATCAACACCGTAGGTGTGATAGTAACGGCCGCCGCCCATGCCGGAAGAAAACTCGTTGTCGTACATGAACTCTACAGCTTGAGCCTCTGACAGGTTAAACCCGAAGAGGGCTGAGGTGATTTTTGCAATTTCCATCCGCTTCAAGGGAAGATTTCGGGCGGTGACATGTTGATGCCCACGAATCGGCAGTTGATAGTGTGCCATATGGGTGTAAATATTTTCTGCCCAGTGATGACTGCTGCCGGGTGAATCAAGTTTCTTGCCGGGTTCCAAATACTTGAACAGCATGGCTGTCCATTCGGATTCCAGTACATCGGCATGGGGTTTAAAGGTACCATCAGGATAGCCCCCGACAATGCTCCTGTCCACCGCCCAGGAGACAGCCTCCGTTGACCAGGCATCTGTCAGATCCGGGAAATTGGTTGTCTCAGCAAAAGCCAGCTGAGTCAGCATGAACATGCATATTGTCACCATACATGCATATTTCGTTGCTCTCTTTCGATCATTCTTTTTCGCTGCCGCCTGCCTTTTGCTTAGATTTTCCGACTTTCCCTGTGCTGCTTTTCTCATCATGTAGTTCCCCCCGTCATCGATCTCGCCAACCTTTTTCCCGGCTCCCTTTTTTCCTATACCTGTGGTCTGACTCATTCCCATGACCTGGCTAAACGAAAACCAAGGTCATCAATTTTAAAGGTGGGATGTCCCCGCCTGCGGGAAGTGGCACCACATCCTCTAGCCTCTTCTGCCCAGCTTCCACCACGAAAAACCCGGTACTCCCCATAGGTCTTTTCGTCGTATAAATCCCAGCACCATTCCCACACATTTCCCAGCATGTCGTACAAGCCCCATTCATTAGGCTGCTTTTTCCCTGCTTCATGAACCTGCTCTTCAGCGTTATCTTTATACCAGGCAATGTCTGTGATCTCGCCATATCGATACCCTTCTGACGTGGCTTTGCAGGCATATTGCCACTCAGCATCTGTCGGCAGCCTGTATCCATTTGCCTGTGGTTCAAATCCCACATGGCCACTGTGCTTATCAATGGCATAACACTCTTGCAGTCCGCATGCCTTTGACAGCCGATTACAGAAGGAAACAGCTTCATACCAGGATACCTTCATCACTGGCATATTGTTGGCCTTTGCACCAACTTCCAGCATCTTTTTTGCTGTCTCTCCCGTCCTGGAAAGGATTTCTTGATACAAACCTTCTGTCACCGGATATTTAGCCATCAGGAAAGCCTTGATCTCAACCCTCTTTTCAATTTCTGTCAGTTTTCCCTTTTGGCCTGGCATGCTCATTTTGGAATTTGAACTTATCCATTTCTGTTCATCCCGATAGTCCCTCACTGTTTCCACACCGCCAGGAATCGGCAGCATCAGATGGTTTAGATATTCTGTTAATCGACTTTTCATTGGTTCACTCCTAAGAAAGACACATGTTGCATGGTCAGTAAGGTTTCAAGTGGTCGCCAGAGTGGTGCGTTTTAAACTCCCCTTCACAGAAGGAGAGAATCGGCCGTCGCTTCGCCACTGATTTCGGCTCTAGCTGTCACACGTTCTCTATTCCATTAGAATATCACATCCGTCCCCTTTTCGGCTCCCTTCACCTCGTAAAAATCTTTCGAAACAGCAAGCAAATGCCATTTCTTTGTCATCATCCCGTCAGCAGCCTTGATGATAGCCATTAAAAACCACCGGTAATCGAAAGATTGCCGGTGATGAAAAAATAATGGTTGAACAAAACAATAATCATTGACAATAGTCTGAAGACTCTTATAGAATGAACGAGAATAAAACATAATCGCGATTACTCACTTGGTTGTCTACTGAAACAATGTTCAAGGATGATGAAACGGAAGGATGAATCAGATGGAGCCGAAAGAGACTCAACGTGACGGGAGAAAAGGTACCATTAAAACCAGACTGGTATTGCTGCCCTTGCTGGTGGTCATCATAGTGGTGTCAGCCATTAGTGCTGTCAGTTCCTGGTTTAGCAGAGAAAGTCTGTTACACCAGATGGAAGAAAACGGGTACTACATTGCCCGTCAGTTTATCAGCCGAGTGGAAGACAACGTGGATTCACTGGAAGCCCTGAATGATTTGCTGGAAGAGAAAATCTTAACGGCTGCAAGAATGGCGGTTCGCAATGAAGAAGTGATGAGTGATGAGCTTCTCCTAAGTTTGGCAGTCGACTTTGGCATTTCAGATCTTTACTGGTATGACAACCAGGGTGTTACCCTTTATTCCACAGTGCCTGAATACATCGGATGGCAGCCTGATCCTGGTCATCCGGTTCATCAGTTTATGATCAGCGGGAATGAAAGTCTTATGGAAGACATCCGCATGGATACTGAATCAGGAAACTACTTTAAATATGGGTACCTGCGCAGTCAGTCAGGTGATTTCATTCAGGTGGGCATCCCTGCAGATGAAGTACAGGCATTGACTTACAGGTTTAGCTATCAGTCTCTGGTGGAGAACATGGCCCTGTCAGATGAGGTTATGTATGCCCTGGTGATGGACAAGGATCTGAAAACGGTCGCACATAATGATCCCAATGAAGTAGGCATCGTCTTTGACGATGCAGGCAGCATGGCAGCAGCCCAGCAAGGCGTTCCTCACAGTCAGATGTGGGACTTTAACGAGG
This sequence comes from Anoxynatronum sibiricum, assembly GCF_039414295.1. NCBI lineage: Bacteria > Bacillati > Bacillota > Clostridia > Eubacteriales > Clostridiaceae > Anoxynatronum > Anoxynatronum sibiricum. The sequence continues at coordinate 137,442 of NZ_JBCITM010000006.1, forward strand.
AGACAGTTTTTGATGTTATTTTCCCTGCTGTCATCAATGGTGAGCTGCAGGGAGCCGTGGCCATTGGCTTTTCAATGGCAAATGTTAACGCCGCCATTAACCGAAATCTCTCAATGGCCATTGGCGGCGGGCTGGTTGGCCTGCTGCTGCTGGGGCTGATTCTTTACTCCACCTCCAACAGTGTGATTACAACCCTTCGGGTACTTGTAACTCAGGCAAGTGCCATGGCAGCAGGTGATTTTCGCCAGGATTTGCCAGCGTCATTAAGTCAGCGGAACGATGAAATTGGTGGAATTGCTGAAGCGATTCGCTATATGCAGGATTCCATGAAAAAAATGATTCGTAATGTCATTGAAGCTTCTGAACAGGTGGCGGCTTCATCGGAGGAACTGACGGCCACCAGCCAGCAGTCTGCAACCGCCTCTGATGAAGTGGCTCGAACCATCGAAGAAATTGCAAAGGGTGCCGGTGATCAGGCCAAAGATACCGAAAAGGGCGCCCTGACAGCCAGTGAGCTGGGTGAAGTGGTTGCCAAAGACAAAGCAGCATTATCCGCCTTGAACCATTCGGTGGATTCTGTCACTCAACTAAAGAACGAAGGCATTCATACCCTGAATGAGCTGATTGTCAAAACGCAGAAGAGCAGCCAGGGATCAGCCCAGGTACACGAAGTGATTTTAAATACAAACAACAGTGCCGACCGGATTAATCAGGCCAGTGGCATGATCAAGAGCATTGCTGAGCAAACCAACTTGCTGGCCTTAAACGCTGCCATCGAAGCGGCCCGTGCCGGGGAGGCTGGTCGTGGCTTTGCAGTGGTGGCTGATGAAATCAGAAAACTGGCTGAAGCCTCCAACCAGTTCACCGGAGAAATCAGCACCATTATGGAAGAGTTGACCGCGCAAACTGACAAGGCTGTGAAAACCATGGAAGAGGTTGCCAAAATCATTGAAGAGCAATCTGACAGTGTGGAGGAAACCAACCAGAAGTTTGCAGGCATCAGCACTGCCATTGAAACCATGAAACAGGCCATTCAGGAAGTAAACATCTCTGGTCTGGAGATCGAGAGCAAAAAAGATGCCCTCACGCAGATTTTGCAGAACCTGTCGGCAATTTCACAGGAGAATGCGGCAGGTTCAGAAGAGGCTTCAGCTTCTGTTGAGGAGCAAACGGCTGCAATGGCAGAAATAGCCAACTCCAGCGAAGAGCTGTCTCAGATTGCCGAAGAACTGAATCTTTTGGTTCAACAGTTCAAAGTCTAACCACCTGCCAGTACATTGTCTGCATGCATCATGACCCCTGTTCAATTTAACCCGGGCCTCCGAGGCTCGGGTTTTATATGTGTCCATCTCCTTTAGGCAAATTCATGAATGAGTTGCAGTTTGACCACTTTTCCCTCTTCTATATAAAAGAAGAGATAGGTGTAGGGATTGTCCGGGAGCACTAACTCATAGCGTCCATCAATGCCGGAGGTGCCATCCAGGCTGCGGGTCACTTCCGGGTATGCCAGCATCAGGTCGTCCAGGGTACTCCCTGGAGAGATCCCTCGGTTGGTTGTGACACGATGATTTTCCGTTTCGATGTTGATGAGATAAAACCGCCGGCCGTCCTGGGCTGGTGAAAAGAGAACAAGCCGTGTATCCTCATAAGCCAGTGTTTTTTCATGACTTCCGGTGAAAGTGTCAGCATTTTCAAGGATGACGATTTCTTCCACCAAAGGAGTACCCAGGATTTCTTCCAGGTTCATTTCATCTTCATATGCCAGTAAAACGACACTGCCTTCAGAAAAATGAAGAATGCCGTCATCTGAAATGCTTCGCTGGGAAGCTTCCTCCTGAAAAGACGCTTCAACTTCAGGCTGTTGTCCTTCTTCCTGAAGATGATCTGGCGGCGGTTCTGGAGCATTTGTACAGCCAACGGCAATTATCAGGATAACCCACACCATTGCTATGAAGATCATTTTTTTCATGGATGTATGCGCCTTCTTTCCTTATGATTACTTTCTCTCCCGCCGGCGTCAACAGATTCTCACTTGCCATACCCTTTCAAGGGTTCCTGAGATCAGATCCATTGCCTGCGATACTTATACAGGGCGACCAGAGCAAGCACGGTGCCTGCTGTTATGGTCACATCTCCATTTTTATTGTTTCTTGATTATGTCACTCTTAAAGATCAAGGCGACTTTGTCAGGTTCTTCAAAAAAGGGACTGTGTGCCGAGTTTTCGAAGAGATAGAAACATTTTAGAGGTGCATCGATCAGCTGTAAATATTCTTCTGACATCTTGTAATTTACCGTGTAATCATATGCGCCAGAAAAGAAATAGATAGGCACTTCAAATGTTGTGCACTTTTCACGCAAATCTTCATTAATCTGTAAATGCTTGTGATTACTGAGCAGCACCTTGCCACGCCAAAGGTTGATTTTTTCGACAAGGGAATATTCCCTGTTTTTCAAGGAAGATAGGAATACCCCTTTTATGACAGACTTCATGTCACGGGTTGTGCCGATACCGGCCCGATGCATTACATCATCCCTTATTTTTTTGTATTCCTCTGACAGGTAGTCATTGTCCTGAAGTTTTTTAACGGTTTTACGATCACCTTCCTTCATGTAATGGCCGAGCATATAATCATAGGCAAGCCTCTCTGACTCAACCTGGTAGGCAATCTGCGCAACTCCGATGTATGCTTCATACAGCTGTGGCACCTTATGTACAGCCTGAATACCGAAATAAGTGCCTCCCGAATGAGCCATAAGATAGATTTTATCCTTACCAAACCGCTTTGCCAAATAATGAGTTGCCGCAATGATATCTTCGATGTACTGTTCTGTTGTTATTGTACTACAGTCAATGTCATTCCCATAAGACAGTCCTGCACCTCTTTGATCCCACCAGACCACCGTAAAGTAGTTTTCCATCCCTGTGGGATAATCTTCAGTAAGAAAGTATTCTGGCATCCCGGGACCACCATGCAAAAACAACAGAACGGGATTTGAAACGTCTTTGCTTTTGATGATCATCCCCATTTTAACTCCATTAATTTCAACAAATTGTTTTTCCGCAATACTATTATCAAGTGCTGCATCGTTTAGATCCGTCACTTCTTTTACCTTGTTGGGGCTCAATACCACTAAGGCAGCCAGGCATAAAACAACAACCCCTAAAATAGCGTACAGCAGAAATATAACCATTTTTTTCACCCCCCTGCAGAACATTCCAGCTGCCTGAATCATCTTAGATTCCGACCTCCCTCTTCATCAATTTCATCAAATGTTTATCCTCTCAGTGAAGCAATTAATCAAGCTGAAAGTTTCCCCTGATCACCAGCAACAGGGGCAGGCGGAGGTCACTGATCCGGCTCAGCATGCCATGCAGGGCTGCCTGGTCGACAACTGTTCCGGTAAATCTTGTCAGTCCTTCCGGCAGCAACAGAATTTCCATACCGGGAAACCAGTCCGCCCAGCCTTGATCCAGGTGCCCCTGGACGATAATGGTATAGTGCTTTTCACTTACATCAGCACTCATTTAACCCTTCCTCCTTTCACCTTGTTGACAAGCATATCAATTACCTTTTCTGATTCGTCCACCCAGGGGCTGTGTCCGGAATGCTCAAACCAGATCAGCTCTTTGTGTGGAGCCGCCAGGATTTCGTAATAGTCTTCAACCAGGTGTGGCGGTGCGTTTATATCGTGCCGGCCTTCCATAAAATAGACCGGGACGGCGAGGGTCGCTGCATCTTTGCGCAAGTCCACTTCCCAGAGCTGCGGCCACATTGTATCCATTACCCGGAGCAGGCCGCGGAAGTAATTGACCTTGTCGTAAAGTCCGTACTCCACGGCAAAGATATCGCCGAAGGTGTCGTAGCCGGGTCCGGTAATCTTCGGGTTCTGCATCATTGTCTGGCTCAGCACCATGATGTAGCGGGTCACCTTCCAGGCGATGCCCTTGCCAAAATAAGGTGGCGGCCCCTGCTTCTGCAATGCCAGCTGGGTTTTTGTATTCCCCTGGTCAGCAGAAATCTCCAGGGCAAGCTGGTAGTCATAGAGATCCGTTTCCAGGAAAGCCACCATCTGGGCCAACCCGATAAAGGCATGAAAATGTTCAGGATGTTGCTGAACCATCCAGATGCCCAGGATGCTGCCCCAGGATTCTCCCACCACATAGATCTTTTCTTCTCCGAAGCGTTCCATCAGATAGAGAGTCAGCCTGTGAGCATCATCCAGGTATTGCTGGGGCGTAAGCTTCTTAAGATCGACTGCCCGGTATGATTTGCCTGCGCCAGGCTGGTCCCAGTTAACCACAACAAAGTGTTCTTCCAATTGACCAAGCACTTTCCTGGTTGCCGCCAGCTGGGTTCCACCGGGGCCTCCGGCCAGGAAAAGCAGGACCGGTTTGTCTGTATCGTGGCCGCGTATGGTAATCCACTGTTTTTCACCATTAATCTCCACCTGCTCCAGACTGGCAATGCTGCCGGGCAATGGCAAACCGTCTGCACCCAAAATCGGCGGGGTTTTTGCACACCATTGGGAAGTAACGACGGCCAGTACGGCGACAGCAACCAACCCTGCCATGAGAACAAGCTTGGAAGACCACAAAACAGCCCGGGTAAGGAGCTGGTACAACAATCCGGCATCGATCAAGGCCAGCACTGCGACAACAAGTAGGGGCACAGCGGTCATGAAAGGCAGCAGGATGACGGGTATTAGTAAAAGAAAAGCGATGAGCATGCCTGCCAACTTTAGAATCATGAGGCCAATCCTGATTACAAGGGTAGGCAGCGTTATTATTTTTGAAGCCATCGTTGCTTAATCTCCTTCCCAAATTTAGTTCATTAGTGAGTTCACATGAATTAGTACACTTTCATTGTAGTCTGTCGCGGAAGAATCTGCGCCTATCTTAAGATAGGTTTTTCAGATGGGCATGTAAAAAAAGCCCCTGCACGATGTGCAGAGACTGAAGGATCATTACTTGATTTAAAATATGATGGTTTACGGTTTGTGTCCCCCGATCCCTGTTATTACCTTAAGCTCCCTTCCCCTGACCACTGCCTGGGTTCGGCTGCTGACACCCAGCTTCTCATAAATGTTGTGGGCATGCCACTTAACGGTGCCGAGACTGATAAAGAGCTTTTTGGCAATCTCTTGGTTGGATAGACCTGAAGCAATTAACTGAAGAATCCTTGCTTCCTGCTCGCTTAATAAGCCTGAAACATCAATGGCAGGGGGCTCTGCAGAAAATGTGTTGAAAAGGGATTTGCCATAAGCCTTAAGTGAAGGTTCTTTCAGCAGCGGTAACGCATATTCAAAAATCTGTTTTAGTATAAGTCCTTCGTCGGTAAAGGATCTGACATAACCTTCTGCCTCAGCAATTAACAGGGCATCATGAAAGCTGTTCATCAAGCCTTCTTTATCACCTCTGTACCAGCAGGCAATGGTATGCAGCATCAGTGCCTCCAACAAGGTTTTATTACGGTTGCCGGCTCGGCATTGGTCAATCAGCTCCCCGGCCAGTTGCGAAGATTCCAGGTACTGGTTGACGGCCATTTTGACCCGGATCATTGTCAGCAGTTCATAATCAATCAGGTATTGTACCGAGCTGCTATTGAGAAATGATTGAAACTGGCTGGCCCAGGAGACAGCTTTTTGCAGATGGCCTTTCAGCAGCGCCACTCTTGCCTTTATTGCTCCCGCACGGATGGATAGTCGCTGGACTCTATAAGATTCCAAGATTCCCACAAGGATCCCAAGATGTTCTGTCATCATGCCAAAATCCTGACGCGACATCTGCAACTGTGTCTGGTAAAAGTATACATGGCGAAGATCATCCACTATGCCACCCTTGCCGGCCAGTTCCGCTGCCTTGTCCAGGCAGTGCTTTGCCTCCTTGAGATCATTTTCTTCCCTGGCTATTTCTCCCAGAACAGCCCAGGCGAGACCGGCGGGAGGGATAATGTGCTTTTCATCTCCGGCCAGCTCCAATGCCTGGAAGCAGGTTTGTTTTGCTTCACCCATTTTTCCCTGGGCCAGTCTGACGCTGGCCGCTTCACATAAAGCGTTGATGGCCAGGTATAGCACTCCCGCCCTGCCGGCAAAGTCACTTGCTTTCAGATAGAAATGATATGATTCCTCAAAGTTACCGGCCAACTCATAAATCAGGCCTAAGGTATCATAGCCTCTGGCTTTAATGTGAATCAGGTCGGGAGACAGTTCGCTCATTGCCGGGTCAATCAAGCGTAACCCATCCACCACTTTTCCATTCATGGCCAAAAGGGCTGCCCGGTAAATATGGATTTGAGCAGACAGCGACTTTTGGAAGATTTCATCCTGTAATGGAAACTCTTGTAACATCACCTCGCCCCGGTCCAGAAGAAACGCTGATTCTTCAAGTTTTCCTGAAAGAAACAACACGCGTGATGCCATAATCTGAAGATCAGGGCGGCAACCAATAAAATCCGGGGGCAGTTTGATCAACCAGCTTTCCAGCAGCGAGACATAGCCCCTTGACCAGATTAAAGGATTTTTCAGTACCCTCTCAATGGTATCGGCAGCTACGTTATGGTCTTCTGAGGCTAATGCATATTCCACTGCATCTGCCAGGTATCCCCTCTTTTCTGACCAGTTGGCGGCAATACGGTATAACCGGTTTTTCTCCTCTTTGCTGAGCTGCTTTCGCAGGCAGTCTGCAAAAAGATGGTGATAACGGTACCACTCCTTTTGTTCGTCAAGGGCAATCAGAAACAGATTGGATTTTTCAAGCTGACGGAGAATATCTTGTGAGCGTTTTTGCTCAGCCATCTCAGTGCAAAGTTCGTGGTTAAAGCTTTTCAGAACGGAGGTTTGTTTAAGAAAATGCCTGATTTCGCTGGGTTGGCTTTTTATGACCTCTTCTATAAGGTAGTCAACTAGGTAGCGGTGGCTGCCTTTAAAATGATTGATAAAAGCACCAATATCACTGCACTGGCGCAGAGAAAGCGCCGCCAGTTGCAGCCCAACAGCCCAGCCTTCAGTGCGTTCAAACAGGTCGGCAACCCATTCCGGCCTTATGGTTGTTCCCATAATTGATGTAATGAACTCGGTTGCTTCTGGTATATCAAAAGCCAGGTCTCGTAAGCGTATTTCGGTGATTTCGCCATGGGCTCTCAACCGGGGAATCGATAGGGGCGGATCTTCCCTTGTAACCAGTAAGATATGGAGGCACGGGGGAGAGTGATCGATTAAATATTGGACGATTTGGTGGATGAAGGGGGAGTGGATCCGGTGATAATCATCCAGGACAATGAAAAGCCCGTTACCGGACTGATTTTCCCATTCGGACAGACTAAAAAGCATGCTGTGTAAGAGCTGCTCCACGTGCTCAGGGATGGGGCTGTTAAAATCCGAATCTCTGTTTATGGAAGCAATGGTTAATGGCTGGTTAAGAAATGCTGCCGAAAGATACGCCAAGAAGCGTCCCGGATTATCATCACTGCTTTCCAGCGATAACCAGAAAACCTGCAAGCCTTCACTGTTAGTCTGTATGCTGCGAACCCATTCGGAGGCCAATACCGATTTGCCGTAACCGGCCGGAGCCGAAATCAGAGTGGCCCTTCTTCCGGCAAGCAGGCCTTCGTTCAGCAGCGATACAAGGCGCCTGCGGTTAACAAGCTTCGGCCTGGGCGGAGGAAGGGTTGTCCTGGCCTTTGTATTCAGCATTGCCGACCCCTGCCGGCCGCCTGACCAAGTGCCGGGTTTTTGCTCGTTCTGCTTGCTGCCTTGCATTTCCTAAACACGTCCTTTCGTTTATGAAGTGTTTTTTAAAACTGCAATGCCCAGATCAAGGACGGCGCACCTTACAGATTTTTATACAACCATAAGCACCAGTTTGTTAAACAGGCTTGCCATAGATCCTGATGTTTTTGTTAGCATTTTAAAAGCAGCATTTTCTAAGACTATTGACATGAAAATCAGGATTTTTGTTGAAAAATGAAGTTTTTATAGCTTCACTTCCTTCGGGAATAACCTTGATCGTTCATTATCCTGCAAGTTCAGAAGTATCCATATTTATTAGGAATAAAAAAGTTCATTCGGATAATGATCATTGTTTTCGACAAGAGTCATAATATGAGAATGCTGGTAGGAAAACTGAACCCGAACCATTCATCCTTTGCTGATGACCGCTTTTCCATTTACAGGATGCACTCCATTTTTCCAATGACTTCTTTTCGGTGATTGCAGATGTGAAAGTCAAGGGGTAATCTGGTACTTTTTCAGGCCGCCAGCTTCGAAAACGGGCAGCACCTGGAAAGGCTTGGCTGCTGAACGCCAATAAGTTTGTTTTTCTGGATTCCTCAGTGAAAAAAGGACATTTCCATCCCTTCGAATCACCGCCACATCGCCGATGGCTGGAAGTGACGGGTTCTCCGTAATAAGCAGCTTCCCGACCCCGGTGAGAGTAATAGTGATGATCCTTCATGGTACAGACGCCCGTTAGCTTTGCACCATAGTAGGCTGCCAGGCCCTTCAGAAGCCGGGTCATTTCTTCAGGCTCCGGAATACCTGTTTTTTTCTTTTACCGGTTCCCCTTCACTCAGGTGCTTTATTTCCGACAAAAACTGGAAGGCGGACCCCACCAAGGGGGAGTGGATAGGATGGCATGGCCGTTGCTCCTGCATCCGTCTGTGCTGGTGAATAATCCTTTGATTTGACCGTGTGTACTGTATCATCGAACAGCTTCGCCAGGACAGGAGCATCGACTTGATCTCCCTTCCAACGAAGAAAAATTTGTAATGGATTTAAACAAAAATTTTTTCTCCTCGTAATAAAGTGAGGTAAACTTATAAAGCATTGATGTCTTCCGCTTAAAGTAATATGTTGAAGGAAGTGAAGACAGTGAAGCGAGTTTTAATACTTTATCATTCAGGTGCAGGGAGCACCAAAACCATCGCTGAGATCTACCGAGAAAAATTAAAAGACCTATCACCCGGTCTAATGCCCCTTACCTTACCCTTTCCCTATGAAATTCTGGGTCATTATGATCTGATCATTTTGGGTTTTCCAACTTATCATGGGGAAGCACCTCATTCCATGGTGCAGTTTGTCGAAAATATGCCTTCGTTCGAACCTCAAAAAGCAGCTTTTCTCTTTACCACCTACGGACTTTATCCAGCAAACTCATTGTATCATTTGGGAAAAAAACTGAAAGAGAAAAATTACGCATTATCTTTTACCGCAGGTTACCGGGCTCCTGCCACAGATGCAGCACTCTTATTGCCACCCATGAACCCATTGTTTCGGTACGGGAAGAAGACTTCAAAAAAGTTGAAGACTCACCTAAATCATATCCGAAAATGCATTGTCTCGTCCCAGGTTGTGGAAGTAAATCCCCGATTCAGGTTTCATGCACTTCTTAACTACCCCAACCAGTACTTTGGTAAAAGAGTTAAACATCAATTTATGGTTAATGATACCCTATGCGTGCAGTGCAACCGATGCGTCCATGAGTGCATCCTTAAATGCTGGCATCGTGGCTCCAGTTCCTTAGTGCCGGTTTATGATAATACCCACTGCGAATACTGCTTTAAATGTGTGCACCATTGTCCGTCCAATGCCATTATGTTATCCTCAAAAACAAAAGAACGCCCCAAGTTAAACCAGGCCTTCTATCAAAAAAGGAAAGAGGCGCTTTTGTCTTGCCTCAATCACGAAGAATGTTTTGCTAAAAAAAACCAAAGGAGGAACTAAAAATGAAGCAAGTAAAAATTGCTGGAATCCCCATGAACTCGGGAGGTTTTTATACCGGAACTGAAACGACCCCTCAAGTCCTTCGAGAGGCCGGGTTGATTGACACATTGAAAAAACAGGGCGTCAGCGTACAGGATATGGGCGATATCAGCATTCCCAGTTATATACCCAGGCACAATGTACCTCCCATTAGAAACTGGCCTGGTCCCCGTGTTGTGTGGCAAGAGATCTATGACCAGTCGAAGGACTGGTTCGATGAAAATGAAACACTTTTATTATTTGGCGGAGACTGCAGCATTGTTACCGGCACGACGCATAGCTTATACAGAAGGTATGCAGCCGATATTCATCTCATTGTCATCGATGCCCATATAGACGCTTACAAGCCTTCTGCCGATCGTTGCATGGGTGCAGCCGGAATGGGGTTGTGGTTTCTTTTAGAAGAAAATGATTTTCTTGCCAGCCTGAAGGGATTTGGCGGCGACAACGTAACCATTGTAGGGTATCAGCATGAATCAGCAATCAACACGGATGTTAAAAAGCACCCTTTATCTGAACTGCGGGAAAATGGAATCAGCCAGGTCATTCAAAAAGTTCTTCAGGAAATCCCACAAAACCGAAAAATCATGGTGCATTTGGATTTGGATGTGATTGCCAAGACAGAAATGCATGCCGTCTATTCTCCCAGTGAAGCCGGACTTTCTATGACAGAAGCCACAAGCCTTCTCCGGCAGATTCTAGCCGATTCCAGAACGGCTGGGGTCGAAATAACCGAGTTTTTTCCTCCCTATGATCATGACGGAAGTCAGTCTAAGGGGTTAATCAATATGCTTGTTGATGTCTTTAGAGATTAAACCTTCCTGATCGTACACCCTTGGCCGATAATGATCCCTTCCGGCGGGGCCTTTGTGAAGTGATGCTGGAAGATCGTCTCCTGTTTTCGAAAAAATCACTTGGACGCTTCCCTGAAAAAGATGAAGTGGCGTCAGTCATTCGAAAAGCGATGGCGTAGAGTTCATCTGTCATTTTGTCAAAAACACAAGCTGCCGGGAAACCATTCCCGGCAGCCATTTTTTAGCAGTTGTTTTGTTAAGGCTAAACTCGCTCCCACTTGGATTCCATATAGGGTGGCGCGTCTTGTTGCAGGGTGATTTTCGCCTTCCACTGGTAGGTTTTGGGCCATTGGCGGAAGACTTTGATGGCGGTGAAGAAAAACTTCAGAAACAAGGTGGTGGGCTGTGGTTCCCAGCCATCTTTGGGGTGGAGGGTCACTTCCACTTGGTCGCCGCTGCGGTTTACCTGGTACTCCCCTGACACCACCCCGGCGGAGGCTTCTGCTCCAAAGGTGAACCGGCCCTTGAGGGAGGCCTTGTTGGGGAGATGGGTGATTTCTGGGAAGGCAGGTTGGAACCGGGCTTCAAAGGTGTGTTGGTTGTGTATTGCACGAATCGCTGCAAAAGCAGGAAGTTCCTTTTCTTCTGCCATTTCTGCCAATTGGTATTGTGTGCCATTAGGGCCGGTATAATGGTTGTCCTCACTTCCAACTGGATTAACGACAGGCGCTTCCAGTAGTTCCAGCATCTTACTCTGGGCGGGGCACCAGTCAACCAGAAAGGTGTCGGCGCTGTAGCGCATGAAGTACACCCGGGAGCCGTTCATGGGAAAAGGGAAGGGATCGGCTTTGTGGCTGCGTCCGTTGATGCTGATGGTGACCTGTGTGTCGGCCCGGCGGACAAAGTCGAAGCCATACATAAAATACACCGGCAGGTAGGATGGTTTGGTCGAAGAGCTTCCCACAGGGGCCAGGAGGGCAAATGGGTTGGTAGGCTTCTGGCTCTTTTCCACCACTTCCACCTTCACCGGGCGGCCGTTTTTGTCTTCAAAGGCAAAGGCCACGTCCACACCCCTGGGGGTGATGTTGAACCGGGCGTTTTCCATGGGGTGTATATGGGTGTCGGCCAAGCCTTTGGCGGCCACGTCCAGCTTTTCTTCCACGGTGAGACCGGGCTGCTGGTACACATCAACGTAACCGTCCTTTCGCCAGGCAATGATCCGCAGGCCAGTGCCGTAGCTGGCGTCCTCAAACCATTGGGGCTCGAAGCCAATGTAGGTTTCGTCGGGATCTTTTTCAAAATTGATGAGGAATAGCCGTTTCATAGGGCTGATGTTCAGAGTGAAGGGTGAATACATGGGAAAACCTCCAGTCGTGGGTTGCGTTCTGAGTGGGTTGCGTTCTGTCCATGAATACGTGATCAGTGCCTGTAAAGTTTTACTCGTGGTGTCAAGACGAACCCATACCCGTCGAACCCAAAGGCACCCAAGTCCCATTATTTTGGGTGCCTGGTGAGCCGGCGCACCTCCTCAAAGGATGCTGATCTAAATAGATCTGCTTATGGGTTCAGCTTACTGAGTGCCTCTTCCAGCCGATTCATTCCTTTTTCAATGTTCTCCATTGAGTTGGAATAGGAGATGCGAATATGGTCAGGTGCCTCAAAGGCAGCCTCTGTAACGACTGCAATGTTGGCTTCCTCCAGCTGATAATTTGCCAGGTCCAGGGAGTTATTGATCATGATCCCATTGTATTGACTGCCATAATAATGGCTGACATTCGGCATGACGTAGAAAGCTCCTTTAGGGGTGCTGCATGAGAGGTGTTCCATCGCATTAATTTTTTCTATGATATATTTTCTTCTTCTGTCAAACTCGGCCCTCATCATTTCAACGGACTCACGGGAGTTAGCCAGAGCTTCCATGGAAGCATATTGGGCCGGGGTGTTTGGGCTTGTGGTGGTGTTGCCCTGGTAGTCAGTCATCCCTTTGATGATGTGTGCCGGGCCAAGGGCATAACCAATACGCCAGCCTGTCATGGCGTAGGCTTTTGACACTCCGTTGATGGTGATGGTTTTTTCCTTGATTGCTGGGGACAGGGACGCCACGCAGATGTTCTTCGCCTCTTCATAGACCAACAATTCGTATATTTCATCTGAGATACTGGTGGAAGTGAAGAAATACTACCGCCGCCGGTTCACCCAGTTGTTCCTGCTCAGCTGGCTGCTGATGACGGCCGCTGCCCGGTCCTTCGGCAGCTTCGATGTGCTCTACGGGGGCGGTATCGTTGTCACCATTCTGGTCCTTTCCTACAAGCGCTGCAAAATGACCGCTCTGAAAAACATTAACTGGAGGAATCACCGTGAATCAAAAAGCACGCTCCTTTGTTGCCTGGACTTTTGCCCTCAGCTACCTTTACGCCGCCCTTTTCTACTTTGTCCTTGGCATCCGCAGCGGCACCGGTTACCTTCTCATGGCCATCGGCTACATGTGGATTCCCGGCACCGTTGCCATCGCCCACGGTTCCCTAAACGCATCCATTGGCATTTCCTTTGTCTACATCACCGGCGGGCATGTGCTCTGGAACGGCTTCCACCACCTCAGTGGATTTGTGCTACTGGCACTGGTGAACCTGGCGATGTGGAAAAGCATCTCCTCACCAACCTGATACCGTTTTATCACCGGGAATGGGGCCACGGTTGCATTGCCCCGTCCCCGGTGATCCCTTCTGTAAGGAACAAATCGCACAGAACCCCATGCGCAGACAATCCAACGGCGGCGGCATTACCGGCGCTGGAAGAGATAGTGGCTCACGTACCATTCGTTGCCTCCGTTGTAAGCAAAAAACTCTGCACAGGCCATGAAAAAGACCCGCCAGTACACCCACCATTTCAGGGCATGTTTCGGCCCCTGGATCTCTGCCATGATGGGCATGATGGTTTCCCTGCGGGCGTCCATCTGCTGAAGCCAGGCCTCCAGGGTTTTCTGGTAGTGAAGGCCTGAGACGGCCCACTGCTGCTCCAGGGAAAAATGCCGGTTGAAATAATGTAGCAGGTCCTGGCTGGGCATGGTGCCGCCGGTAAAGAAGTGACGGGCCATCCAGTCGCCTTCGTCTTTCGCTTCGTAGGCATAGGGGGTGGTGCGGTGGGTGAAGATATGGACAAAAAGACAGCCTTTCGGCAGGAGCAGTCCGGCAATTTTTTCCATCAGTGCCTCATAATTCCGCATGTGCTCAAACATTTCCACAGAAACCGCCCGGTGAAAACCACCGGCATGGGTGAAGTCGTTGATGTCTGCAGTAATGACGGTGAGATTCTTCAGGTTTTCTTCCTCAGCCCGTGCATCTATAAAGGCCTTTTGGGTAGAAGAATTGGAAACCGCCACAATCTCCGCTGCCGGATACTTTCTGGCCATGTACAATGACAGAGAACCCCATCCGCAGCCCAGGTCCAGTATTTTTTGTCCGTCGGCAATCCCTGCCCGCTGGCAGGTCAGCGCCAGCATGGCTTCTTCCGAAGGGTCAAGCAATGCCTGAAGCTGGTTGCCGGATACTGGCTTTTCCCAGTAGCCGCAGCTGTATTTCATGTGGGAACCCAACACCTGCTGAAAAAAAGCGGTGGGCACCTCATAATGCTGCTGGTTGGCATCGGTTGTATTCACGGCAATGGGTTGGGAGCGGAGGCCTTCCAGGTACTGGTGTAAATTATCCTGGTGCGCCTGGATGCCCCGGGATTGGATTTCACGGAGCCGCTTCGCCGTCATGCGCCGAGCGCCCCACCTGATAAGGCTGTCGGGCAGCAGGTTTCTTTCAAGTGCTGGGTCAAACCACATAGGCATACCTCCTGTTGATCAACTGTTTGGCATAGAAGTGCTACACTCATCTTACCCAAACATAATCGGGATCACGCTATAGGCCCCACAAAACCCGAAAAAAAGTATCAGAGGTTACAGCACCGAGGTTACAGCACCTCCGGCCTTTTGCAGCCGGTAAACAAGCGGTAATGCTGATGAATTGATTGTCGCGGGCGATCAAACGGGTATTTTACGGGTGGCTCGCTTGATGATCCATTTTGTGTGCTTATGATCTGACTTGCTCCATCTTTTGATCAGCTCCACAGTCGGTTCCCTGTTCACTTTCAGCCAGTCTGTCAAGTGATTGGCCACGGATTTTTTCACAAACATGACCTCATCTTCTTTCAAAAGTTCAAGTATGGCAAACACCGGCTGGGGGTGATGGATAAAAGTGTCCAGCTTGGTGGCCCAGGGTAACTTGGGGCGCAGGCCTTCACTTGCCAGCCTTCTCAAATGGAAATTGGGAGACGTGGCCCATGCAGTCATCCTTTCCAGAGTCTCTTCGGGGTATTTTCGAATAAAGGGCCTGATGGCATATTCTCCCGTGTTGCGCTTGGTGATCTCTTCAATGGCTCCCAAGGAAAGGGCCAGATGGTTCAACCCATACTTTTCCACGTATTTACCAATGGGCATGATCCAGTAATACTCTGAGAACATGCCCGTTTCATTTTTATTCTCCTCACCAAGAATGGAAACAAGGATGCCCACCGCCTTCTCATAATCTTTTGGCAGGAGCTGGTGGAGTTGGTCGGCATGGAGTTCGATCCGCTTGGTATAAGCCAGGGATTCGCATTCCGCCTCAATAGCCTCCACGTAAGCTTCTTTCGGAAAATCCGCTTTGACTGCGAGAATCTTGTCAGCCAACATTGCTGCCAGGTTTGAGTCAAAGTGTTGCGTAATGCCTTTGTCTTCCGCCATTTTCTCAACTCCTTATTTACTTCAGATTAATTCATGATCAATGGTGTGTTTATTTCATCAGGCCTTCGATGCCTGGCCACAGCCTTCTTTGCAATCATGTTCAGAAGCCGTCTTACACATCTGGCCAGTCAAATGAGTTGACGCAGCACCCGGTTCCATATAGAATAAATGACAAAATACCAGGGAGGGATCGCTGTGAACGCAAATTGGAGCCCGTACAATGGGAAACGGAGCCTGGGACTGGTGTTAATCGCCCTGTCCACCGGCCTCTTTATCTATGCTTACACACAGATGGACCCTTTTGAGTCTGGTGTTGTGGCCATGTTTATCAGTGCTTTTGGCTGGCTTGCAGGTCTTTTCGCCGCTCTTTACTACCATTCCCGGGAAAAGGATTTTTTACAAGCCCTGAAGAATCCGATGCTGGAGTGCCAACTGTCACCCCATGAGGTGCAGATCATGGCTGCTGAAAATCGCATGACCCCTAGGGGAAAAGCACCCCACAACCTGTTGATCAGCCTGGAAGGCGTGTATTTGCTAGGCCGATTTTTCAGGTTAAAAGACTATGAGCTGGAGTCTATCACATGGAAATCCGGGAATCACCGGGAAAAAGAACCCGGCAGGCTAAGCATCACGTATCAGGTTCTTAACAACAACCCTTTTCTCCTTGCCGACGGTACACCGGTGACTCATTCAGAAGAAGAACGCCGCAAAAAGCTGACATTGCTCATTCCTCATCAGCACAAGCATGTGGCCACGGAAGCCTCCAGCTTCCTGCGGAACCATCATTTCAGCAGAGTCTGATGATCGGCTAAAGTGATCATCCCATTTGTGCAGAATATCAAGGTAACAGAATAGAGGAGAGGATCGCTCTTTACTCCTCTTCAAATTGAAAGAGCTCTTCCAGGGAACTTTCCAGGGCCTGGGCAATCCGCCAGGCCAGCAGCAAGGACAGGTTGTACCGGCCTTTTTCAATGTGGCCGATGGTTTCCCGCCTCACATCCACCCGTTTGGCCAGTTCTTCCTGGGTCAGGTCATGTCGGGCGCGGAATTCTTTGATGCGGTTTTTCATCTTCACTGGTTTAATCGTCATCGACCACACCACCCTCTTTTTCATAGAGAACCAGGCTGATGGTGAAGGTGAGGATCTGCAGTGCAAAGACAATGCCCACCATCAGTGCCAGCCACTGAAATGACCGGGTGACTGTCACCACCACAATGGTGAGGGCCAGGCCCAGCATGGACACCACAAACCCATTCATCCCCGCCTTGTTCAGGTTCTGCTCCAGAAGCTCATCCTGCTGCTGAAAGGTGACGGCAAAGAACCCAAAGAACCCGAAAAAGCCGTATAGGCCCGGTTCCCCCATGAACACCCCCAGCAGCCCCAGAAACCCCAACAACCCCAGGTAACGCAACCTTCCTTTTCGCATGTGACTTCCTCCTTCGTTTCATGGTTTCGTTTTTCGATTCGCCCACAAGAGACTTATTTATCACTATATAATATCTATTTCCATCTTTATGAGATGTATATATCTCTTTTTATGATATAAATATATCACATCTTCCGGGAATGTCAAGGAAAAATGTGATGTGTTTTTCATCTTCCCGCCACCTGGTAAATTTTACACCTGGAAGGTTACAGCACCTCCGACCCCTTGCAACCTCCTGCAACCTCCCGCAGCACCTCCGACCCCTTGCAACCTCAAAGGTTACAGCACCTCCGACCCCTTGCAACTTCTAAGCATAAACTCCTGTTCTATCCATTGTATAAGGTGGCAATATCATGTATTCTGCGCTTCATTTCTGTGCGGATATGCAACGGCTCTAAACACTCGCATTTATCTCCAAAACTGAAAAGAATGTTGTAGTAGTATTCGTTCTCTATGAAAGGAAATCGAACAATATAATGCTCATCACCGTCTGGCGAAAAGTTGTCATCAGTGCAATAATCAAGCACCCTGTCCATGACAGATTGATGAATCCGAAGTTTGATTTTTGTTTGCATCGTTGCCCAAACATCGGCAAAGTCCAACTGCGGTTTTGGATATTCCCGTGGCGTAAAAAACGTCTCTTGTATTTGCAGGTTTGATGTGCGGGATAGTTTGAACAGGCGAAAATCAGTTCTTTTATGACAAAACCCTTGCCAATACCAATGACTATTTTTTAATACAAGCTGATACGGTTCGGCTGTTCGTGCAGTTTTATTTCCGTAGCGGTCTGCATATTCAAAGGAAAGCAGCCTGCTTTCCTGTAACGCTGTTTGGATCATTTGCAAATATGGCTGTATGTTCCTGTTGCCCATCCAGGGAGTTAAATCTACATGTATTTGACTTGCTTTTAGTTCAATATCTCTCGCTCTGTCAGCAGGGATAAAGCTCTTGACTTTTGCAAAGACGTTTACCAGTTCATTACCTCGTATCATGCTGGAAAGACTGGAAAGCCCCATCAGGATAGCGGAAAGGTCGGCAGTCGAAAAAACCTTTCTATCAACCTTGTACTCCTGCAGAATTTCAAAGCCGCCGCCTACTCCCGATACTGATCGAACAGGAATGCCTGCCATGTTGATGCTGTCGATGTCGCGGTAGATTGTGCGAAGTGAAACTTCAAACATATCTGCCAGCTCCTGTGCGCTTATACGCTCTCGATCCAGGAGTATCATAATAATGCTGACGAGCCTGTCAATTTTCATCTGAGAGCCGCCTTTCAGTATTTCTTTTACTGTTGCAGATTGTTGCCGGATTGTTGCCATACTGTTGTCAACAATCGCATGGTAGAATGAAAAAGCAGGCAATCAAAGGAAATGGAGGAATTTATGTGACAATCTATGTTTATGTTCTTGATACTTTAGCCGACTGGGAACTGGGGTATGTTACTTCAGAGCTGAACTCTGGTCGATTTTTCAAAAAAGGCGAGCAGCGAGTATCGCTCAAAACGGTCAGTTATTCTAAGGAGCCAGTCAATACAATGGGCGGGTTAACCATCGTGCCCCATTGCTTAGTTGATGATATTGTTGTGAGCGAAACAAGCGTATTGCTATTACCGGGCGCAGATACGTGGAACGACCCAAAGCATGGCGCTATCATCGAAAAAGCAAGGGAATTTCTCTCTTTGGGCGCTACAGTATGTGCCATCTGTGGTGCTACCGCCGCGCTTGCCAACTTTGGGCTGTTGGATCAGCGTCCCCATACCAGCAATGGGCCAGGATTTCTTGAAATGGTTTCTCCTGGCTATCAAGGGCAACGTTTTTATGTAGACAAGCCGTCTGTAGTGGATCACAACCTTATTACCTCAAGTTCCACCGGAGCTTTGTTGTGGGCGAAGCAAATCATTGAACATGTAGGTGTTTTTCAATCAAACACACTGGAATCTTGGTATGAGTATTTTAGTACCGGTGAGCCTCAGCATTTCTTTGCCCTCATGCATACTATGTCGTCCAACGATTAAGGCCGATCCATATGCCACAATTCTTCAAAAGTGGGAGCGCTGTTCACCATTTGTGGCGTGATGCCGTAGATCTGGATGTTAAAAGGGATGAAATTCAGTGGTTCCGTTTTGATGAGTCAGCTTTTTCGGGTATGCACGCCATCATCATAAAGCACCATGCCCAGGGCACGGGCGCTGTTTCTTCTGCTGTTGGCTGTTTCGAAGTCGATGGCGACGAATTTGATGGACATGGTGGTTCACTCCATCTTTCTTCAATGGTTTATGATAGGTGAATGAATCGGTATAATGGAGCCTGCTATATTATCTTTCGCCAATGATCCCAAATCTCCTGCTACTTTTGCCATATCTTTATCGGTTTTTCGTTTGACAGGAGTGCATGGTCCTGAATGCCTACTCATTTCATTATACGTAATGCAAAGACAAACTCCCCATGAAAGGGACAGTGAATCTGTCGCCCCGTGGGGAGTTTATGATTTGTGTTAAGCCGGATACGCCAAACTCTTGTCATGTTTTTGCAGCCAATCGGCGATCCGCTCCTTCAGCTCCGGGTGAAGTGGTTTATCCATGTCCGCCCTGTACTCCTTGATGATGTGCAGCAGGGATGCCTGTTTACTGTTTTCCTTCAGCAGGTGGTTCATCCCCTCTATCACATGGGCTTCTGCCGGGCCTTTCACGTAATTGCCCAGTTCCAGGGCTTTTTCCGGTGTCACCTGGACGTCGGTGGAGCCGTTGATGGCCAGGGCGGGGCAGGTGACTTTAGCCAAGTCTTCAAACACATCGTAGAGAAGGTGCTCCCGATACCACCTGGCATTCATTTTCTGGAGCTGGATGCGGATCACCGGCTTTTTCGTGGCCAGGATTTTAACATTAAACTTCTGCGCCTGCTTTTCCACCTTGTTGTAAGCTTTGGTGAGGCGGATGAGGGCCCCTTTAAGGCCTTTCATGTGCCTCATTTCCTGGCTAACCAGGTCGCGCTGGCGTTTCACGGCATCGTTAAGGGATTCTGCCCCGCCTGCCAGGAAGACAAGGCCGTCCATGGGACACTTTGCATTGGCAGCGGCAATGAGGGTGCACCCTTCGCTGTGACCCAGTAGAATCACTTTGCCCACTTTAGGGTGTGCTTTCAGGTAATCCGCCAGGGTGAGGATGTCCTCCACCAGGTCGTGCATGCCGGTGGTGATGAAAACGCCGCCGCTTTTGCCTGTCCCCCGTTTGTCTGCCCGGAGGGTAACACAGCCCAGCCCACCCAAAAACACGGCCAGATCCCGATACATGTTAGGGCTGAGTTTTGCTTTCTGGATGTTGCCGTCCCGGTCTCCGTTGCCTGAACCGGCCACAATCACCACGGCGGGAAAAGGGCCTTTTCCTACAGGCATTCCAAGGGTGGCAGCCAGGGGGTAGTGACCTTGTACCAATACTTCTTCTTCACGGTAGTTCATCGTTCATTACTCCTCTTCTTCGGTCAAGACAGTTCCCCGTCTATTTCTGTTCAATCGGTTTATGGGGCTTTATGGGCTTATTGGTTTTTCTCGGTGGCGGGGATCACAATGTTGGCAATAGTGCGCAGCCGCCGGTTCTCCCCGGGTTCGTTTTTCATGGCGGCCATCAGCTTTTCCCCCATGACCGTCATGATGTCCATGAATTCTTCGTCGCTGAGGTACACACTCGCCTGGCGGAAACTGACACCGTCCTCTTTCAGATTGATGGTTTCTTCCTGCAGATACGCTTCGTATTCTCCCAGCAGGCCCATGATGAAACTGAAGAAAAAGTTGAAGTGGTCTTCCCGGGAGGCTTCTTCCACTTCCTTTGTGGTGGCGCTTTCCAGTGTGGCAGACAGGGCAAAGACCTTCTCCATGGTGCCCCGGATTCGGTTTTCGCTGACCACTGCCAAGATCTCTTCTTTGAGGAGGGCGTTAAGGTGGCGGTAGAGACTTGCCTGTGGAATGTCCTGGAGCTTCTCTGCCATTTCACCGGCGGTCATCTCTTTGCCATCCAGCAGGGTCTGAATGATGCGCATACGGATGGGGTGGAGCATGGCTTTGATTTTTGATTTCATGGTTTCACATCCCTTTGTGACAACACGTTGTCAACAATTTCAGAAATCCGGCCAGTGTTGCCTGCATAAATAAAGTGGTTGCCTTCCAGTATTTCGTAGTCAGCGTGGGGGCCTATTCGTGCAAGGTGGTCCTGCTGATATTGCTGGGGTGTAATGGTAAGCTGCTTGTTGGGTGTTTCATAGGTGTCCCTGGAGATTACCTTAAAAAAGGGGACGGATTCTGGGAGTGGCAGGTCCATGGTATCTTTGATGTAATCCGTTGAACGTCCGATCTGTTCCAAGACATTGTCATTCAACGAAAATCCGCCAAAAATCTTCATGTAACTGATCTCTTTTTCCGTGTATCCATTGTCAAGCAACGACTGTCGCTGATTGCTGGTGATCACCTGGGCCAGCACTGATGTAGCACCTATTGATTGCTGAAACTTTACCACAGGCAGTACAAACTTGACAAAAGCGGGCATCTCTTCATGATAGGCGGTGGAGGTGCCATCCAGGGAGATGATGGCTTCCACCTCTTCTGGATACTTTGAAGCATAGTATTCGCTGTAAACACTGGAGATGGAGTGGGGCATTAACACATAGGGTGGTGTGTACCCTCCTTCTCTCAGAGCTGTTCTGATCTCTTCAACGTAATTTTCTGTGGTGCGCGGCTTTGACGTTTGGCTGCTAAAACCCACGCCAAAGTATTCCACAGTCACCACAATGTGCTTTTCACTGAGTGTACGCATGAGGGGCGAAAAATCAGCGGAAGGAAGGGGCACCCCCATGCCGGGGAGTAAGACGATGGTCTTCTCACCGTCTCCTGCAGTTGGTCCCATGGAATAAAGGTGCATCTGTCCATCGTCCACCCCAACCATCTGCCCATAGGGCTCAGTCTGTTCCAGTTTTCCCTTAAAGTAGGTGGCTTGCGCCGTTGCACCCATGACCATGCCCGCTGCCGTAAGCCCAAAGACCATCTTAAAGATCATTTTCAGGTTCTTCTTCCATTTCACTGTTGTTTTTGCCTGATTTCTTTGGTTTGATCCTTTGAATTTCATCTTCTCATTACTCCTTTTTTGAGTCTGTACCATTCATCAAGACGGGATGGAGCATTGTATCTTGTTGTATGAATGGGAGTGTGATTCTGTCGTGTTATTATTATCATTCCTAATAATGATAATAATAGCCTTTGCGATCTTTGTCAATGTTTTTTGTCATGGCATCTTACACATGGAATCGGCTATCATGAATGATGAACTGGGGCGAACTGGCCCTTGAGAGAGAAAATCGTGGCTGCTCATTTTTTTGATAAAAAATGATATTCTCTCTGGACAGCCGGAATGATCGACGGTTTCTTAAGCTGAAACTCTCCCACACTGATTTCCTCTTTGCCAATTTTTCGGTAAATTGGGACGAATGTGCTTTGTGTCAGAAGGGGTGAAATACGGCTTCCAAATGGGGTGGTGTGCTCACTTGAGATGCCCGGGCAGGTCCAGTCAACCAGTAACTGGGCATGCATTGTCAGCTTCTCCCCTGGACGTATGATCATACGCCACTGTAAGGGCCAGCACATCCATTGTGTAGCCCAAGAACAGTAATATTCCCACTGTAATAATTCGATACACTGAGGTGTAGCGATACCTTTTCAAAATGCTCTTCTCTTTCTGTTCAGTCCACTGTTCTGTCATGAACATCCTTCCTTTCTTTCTGATGGTGACGACTTGCCCATTGATGAAGCCGGTTCCGCGCCCGGTGGAATGTGACTTTCACCTGGTTTTCGTTCATCTCCAGTGCTGAGGAATACTGAACAATCTCAAACTCAACCATCAAAATAAACAGTTGCAGGAAAATAAAAAGCATGATATATTAAACGCAATGACTATTAAAACATATTCAGTCATACAGGAGTTGAGATGATGCCAAAGCATTTTCAAGCCAAGGAAAAGGAAATGATTTACGATCGCTTAATTGAAGAAGGGAAGAAGTCTTGGGGACTTTATGGCATTAAGCGTACCAATATTGATGAAATATGCAATGCAGTGGGCATATCCAAAGGGTCATTCTATTCTTTTTTCCACTCAAAAGAACTGTTTTTTATGGAAATACGCGAAAAAAGTGAGCAAGAAATCAAGGAGTTATTAATGGAGGTCACTTTTAACCATCAAGGCAGTTCAAAGGAACGATTTATTGCTGCTTTAAGCGAAGTGTTTCAGGAAGTCAGGCGTCACCCCTGGTTAATTTCATTAATGAAAAACAGAGGTGAATACGAACAGCTTTTACGCAAACTGCCCCAGGAGAGAGTGGAAAAACACATTGCCGAGGATCAGGAAGACATTGAAAAACTGATGATGCATTTAGGGCTTGAGGCAGAAGACGTTAACATCAAAACAGTTGCAGTCGCCATACGAGGACTGTTTTTTCTATTACTGCATGAACAGGAACTTGGGAAAGAGCATATTGAATCAGTCATTAACCTGTTGGTTGAAGGATTGGCAGAACGACTATTTGGGAGGGTTTAAGTATGATAGAAGTGGAAAACTTGAATTTTTCGTACAATCAACAGATAAGCTTCATAGAGAATGTATCCTTTCATGTTGGGGCGGGAGAAATATTTGGATTTCTTGGTCCATCGGGAGCGGGGAAAAGCACTTTACAAAAAATATTGTGCGGCATATTACGGAATTACCAGGGATCTGTAAACGTGCTGAACACCGAAGTGAAAAACCGTGACAAAGAATTCTATGAAAAAATCGGAGTTGATTTTGAGTTTCCTAACTTATATGGGAAGTTTACCGGTTTGGAAAACCTGCGATACTTTTCTTCGCTGTATGACAGGAAGTCCTTAGACCCCCTGACCTGTTTAGAAAGGGTGGGCTTGGGGGAACACGCCAATAAGAAAGTGGCAGATTACTCAAAAGGGATGAAAATGAGATTGGCTTTTGTGCGTTCCATTTTACACCAGCCCCAGCTTTTGTTTTTGGATGAACCAACCAGCGGTCTTGATCCCACTTATGCACGGTTGATGAAAGATATGATCCTTGAGCAAAAAAAAGAAGGCCGAACAATTATTCTCACCACCCACAACATGCATGATGCAGAAGAACTGTGTGACCGTGTTGCCTTCATTGTAGACGGAAAGATCAAAGCGGTGGGTGAACCCTTGCAATTGAAGGATCATAAAAGAGCAGTGGAAATAAGCTATGCCTACATGGATTCAGAGGTAATGAAAACTGGAAAAGCCGTGCTGGCGAATCTGCAAAAGGATGAGCTCTTTATGAAACAGTTGCAGGAAGGAAGGTTGAGGAGCATTCACTCAAAAGAGCCCACATTGGAAGATGTCTTTATGGAGTTAACAGGGAGGCGCCTGGTATGAGAGCTTTCAGTATTTTCACCTTTGACATTCGGTACCAAATCAAATACGGATTCTACTTTCTCTATGCTGTGATTTCCCTGTTATACCTGAGCATTTTATTGTTTCTGCCTGAAAGTATGGCTCGTCCTGCAGCTGCCATCATCATCCTGACAGATCCCGCTGCCCTTGGTTTCTTTTTTATCGGCGGAATGATTTTATTGGAGCGTGGTGAGGGCCTCCACACTTATTTTTCCATATTGCCCACACTTAACCGTGAGTACGTATTATCCAAAGTGCTGTCCCTGTCAATCATCTCCACAATGGTTGCCTTATTCATTGCAGGGATCATGTTTCGATCAGAAGTGAACTACCTGCTTCTGTCTCTTGGCGTGTTTGCAGGTGCATCTGTGTTTACCTTGTTTGGGTTAGCGGTAGGGACTGTTGCTAAATCCATCAATCACTATTTTGTGATTAGTGTTCCAGTAGGGATCCTGTTAATGGGGCCGGCTTTTTTGATTTACCTTGATCTGAACAATTTCTTAATAGAAATACTGCCTGCCACATTACTGCTTCGTTTGATCTATGCCTCTTTACAATTGGAGATTCCTTATCCTCCCATATTATCACTTGTGGGAATCATTTTATGGTGTGCACCTGCTTATATACTTGCAAACAGGTTTTTCGCCACATACATTGAACGGGGAGGAGAGTGAGATGATGAGCATTGTCTTCAAAATCTTTAATGTAGGATTTCGACAGGTGCTTCGTGATGGCATGTTACTCTTGTTGATCCCGGCGCCATTCCTCATGGGAGCAGTTTTGAGATACATGCTTCCCTTTGCAGATAAGATATTGCAACAACGACTGGATTTCTCCCTCTCCCCCTGGTATGCAGTAAGTGATGCCATGGTACTGACATTAACGCCGGTTATGATGGCGATGATTTGTGCCTTTGTGATCCTTGATGAGCGAGATGAGGGCATAGGCATTTACTACAATATAACCCCCGCAAACGGTTATGCTTATCTGATTGCGAGAATTGCACTTCCCATGATCTGGGGGTTTATTTCATCGATATTGGTTGTGTCGCTTTTTGCCTTCACTGTAAAGGACCCCTTGATCATTGTCATTTCCTCTTTAATTGGGACATTGCAAGGTGTCGTTGTTGGTATGTTTTTGGTGACTGTTGCAGGCAACAAAGTGGAAGGGCTTGCCCTGGCTAAATTGTCAAACATTTTCGTGATGGGTTTTATCATACCGTGGATCACACAATCCCCTGTTAGGTATATTTTTGGAATACTACCCAGCTTTTGGATTGGAGAAATCCTAAGCAACAACGGCATCCATGTTTTCACCATGCTGACCTATGGTTTAGCAGGGGCTATCAGCTGTCTGTTTCTAATTACCGCATTAACCAAGAAATTTCTGAGCAGGATCTTGCATTAATGGGGTAGATTTTGTCGGCATGGTTTCGTGTTCGAAGGCGTCGGGGATGTAAAGGAGATGAGGCTTGTGGCAAAAATATTTTATTTCTCAGGTACAGGGAATTCATACCAAGTTGCCAAAAAACTTTGTATGAAAATAGACGATTGTGAACTTATTAAAATGACAGATGAAATAGAGAACAAGATTTATGAAGATGATATTATTGGCATTGTGTTTCCTGTTTATTATTTCGGGCTTCCAAAAGTTGTGGAAAGCTTTTTGATGAACTCTGATTTTAACAGCAATAGTTTCTTATTTGTCATTGCAACACGAGGGATCCCTTTTGCAGGTGGCGTGCGAAAACAGTTAAGAAATTGTTTAAGTAACAAAATATCATATTTTCAGTATATAACTATGGGGGATAATTTTAACATTGATTTTTGGAATAGCTCATCAAATAAAACCAAAGAATTAAGGAATAGGCAGAGTGATGCTGTAATCAGCCAAATAACTGCGTCGATAAATCATCGAATCGCTAAGAGGAGATTTGCATTAATAGATTTTCTGTGGTTCATCACAAAGTATTTTCCCAGATATGGATATAAAACATATTTAGATAAAGTCTATAACAGTGACGACTGTTTTAGTGTAAATACTGAAGCTTGTACGAAGTGTCATACATGCATTACATCCTGCCCGGTAGACAATGTTAGATTTGAGAAAAAAGTACTGTGGATGCATGAGAACTGCCAGCTTTGTTTGGCTTGTTATCATTGCTGTCCGGTTAATGCGATACAATACAATAATGGTCACTTAACAACAAAAGGTAAAAGGCAGTATTGGAATTATAATAAGAACTTAATGAGCACTTCAGCTGATAAGGCCACTGCATCGGAGTAAACAGGCCATTTTTTCAAGATAAAATGCGGTGGCTGTCATTCAGTTGTTACAGACAATGCAAAACCACCCATGGATAAAAGCCTCTTACCCAACGGGTGGTGCCTTGTGTGCGTTGATCCTGTAACTATTTGGTGCTATTATGCCTGGCGCCTTCGAAACCCATAGCCGCAGACCAGGCCTGCCAAGATTCCCACTGCATGAGCGGCGGCACCAATGGAGACATCCGGGTTCATGATGAACAACAGGGCGTTGCCTGCAAACAAGGCCATGGTGTAGTGTTTGGCCGGGTGTCCCCAAAACCGGGTGGTTGGACGAAGCACGGCCACTGCGGCCACCACACCCCAGACGGCGGCGGAAGCCCCTGCCACCAATCCTGTTGTCCAGCCGATGAAGGGGGCAAGAGGAGGAATGGTGAGGCTGCCAAGGAACCCGCAGATCATGTAAGTGGCCATAACCGCGACTGATCCCGCGTGCTTCTCCATCTCCCTGCCAAAAAAGAAGAACAAGCCCATGTTCATCAGCAGGTGAATGTGCAACTCCTGGGAGAAGAAGACGGTCACCAGGGTCCAGGGCCGCTGCAGGATCACCTGCAGTTCATGATTAAGAAGCAGGTAATCCCTCGTTCCGGGGAGGGCGTTTAAGATAACAAAGATGGCGCTGTTGATGAGTATGAATGTCATGGTTGCAGGAGCTTCCCGTAAGACGGATTTTAGTTTTTCCATGAAATTTTCCAAGTATGTACCTCTCTTATTACTAATATTTTGGTGAATGTGCCTTTACAGCTTCCTATGCAACCATAAGCATCAGTTTGATGAACCGGTTGAGGTTACAGCATCGGAGGTTACAGCACCTCCGACCCCTTGCAACCGCCGACCCTTTGCAACCGCCCTCCCCGTTGTCAGGTTATTGCTGAAGGGATTTGCATATTTTTTCGGCGATGTCATTTATGGTTTTTTCCCGGGAACCGGACCACACCACTACTCCTGTTTCCTCCACGGTACCACCTTTCTCTTCACATACAGCCAGCATTGTCCTGATTGCCTGGTTACCCCCGGTGAAGCGTCCTGGCAAGCCCTTGGTAACAAAGCAGGCGATCTTTTTGCCTCCTAATGAATGAAGTTGGTCCAGGTAATTCTTCATAACGGGGTTGAGAGAAAAAGACTGAACAGGTGATCCGAATACAATAATATCATATTTGTCTGTTTCAGGAACGGATTTGAAAACAATATCTTCCATTCCCTGCTTCATTTCTCCTTCAATCTCAATTCTTTCAATTTCTGCTGCATGTCCTCTTTCAATTAACCTTATCTTAATCTTTTCAGCCACGGCACTGGTATTGCCAGTTTGTGAGTAAATGATTATGCCTATTTTCATTAGAGCACCCCATATTCGATTTATTTAAGCACTTGTTAATAATCCTTTTACCTAACCTCTTTACGTCTTTACAATCCGCTCCCAGAAGGAGTTCATGTGGAGTTGCCCATCTTTAGTTTCATCAATCAGTGCCGTCCACTTATAGGTTTTGGGCCAGTTCTTAAAGAGTCCGACTACGTCATAGAGAAGCCGAATACCCCATCTTTCCTTCCTTGGTATCCATCCACCAGAAGGTACCATGGTTACACTGAGATTATCGTTGATCCGGGTGACGTTGTAGTTGCCCCGAATCTCTCCCAGGCTCGGATCTCCCTTGATTGAAAACGCTCCTTGCACAGAAGGGCCCTCAAATGCAGCGAGGTTGGGAAAAGCCGGTTCAAAGGACAGTCGAAGGGAACGCCCCTGACACTCCCGCTGGATCCCCTTTAGAACGGGGTTTTCATCAAAGCAATCCACTTCATATGTGGTATCGCCGTCAATAACCCTCGTCTCCCCAGTCACTGAAAGGGTAGAAATTAGACCATCATAGGCCCTATTGAAAAAGATGACCAGTGGATCTGACGCATAGCGGGTAAAATACATTTGCTTCCAGTCAATGGGGAAATTGATCACATCAGGGCGGTGAGAACGGCCATTGATGGTTATGGAAATCTCGGTCCCTTTTCGCCTGACGAAATAAAAGTCATGTAGCATAAGTACGGGCATGGCAGAGGGGTTTTCTGATCCATCCCCTACTGGTGAAAGAAATCCAAATGGTTGCAGCGCCTTCTTGTTTCCCTCCCGGATCTTAAAGTCGATTAACCGCCCCTCTAAGTCTTCAAAGGAAAAGTGGGCTTCCATCCCCGAATCTCCCACGGTGAAGAAAGAGTCACTAAAGTTCCTGGAAACCATATTGGCCAACCCACCCTTGCAAACGTCATAGCCATCCGGTTCCAGTTTCAACTGAGGGTCATGGAAGATGTCCACCTTGCCATCCACTCGCCAGCCGATGATGAGTTGTCCTTTTCCATGCTGGTTGTCATCAAATCGCTGCGCCTCAAAAGCTGAGTAAATGGCATCAGGATCCTGCTCGAATGTCATGAACAGGAGGGCCTCCATGGGTGTCATGGACAAAGTAAAGGGCACATGCAGCCTTCTGACTTTATTCTCTTTGGAAATGGGTTTATCTTCATTTTGACGCAATTGTCTTTGCTCCTCTCAATCATCCTGAACCTTGCATCTTCGCGTTTTTCACTTGCTATTCCGGATCATTCACCAATAATGTATATAACCGTTTTAGATTTGACATGACCGTCGCAATCATCTCATCTTTGCTGCTGATGGGCGTTCGACCGTTAATCCATTTGCAGACTTCACCATGCAAGTAGCTATACAATATATTGGCAACTGAACTTGCTTTTTCATCTGTGATGACTCCCCCGTTTGCTTTTTTAATTGAAGCATTAAGTCCCTCCGCGGGTCTAATGAGTATTTCAGCTATTTGAGGAGATGGCTCGCCTTCTATTGGTTCTAACCAGATCAACCGATACCACCAGGGATGCGCTACTGAAAATGTTACTATTGCTTCTAATGCAGAATACAACACCTCTTCATCATTATCTGATGAGATGGTATTTGACTCGACATAATGAATCATTTTTAGCAGAACAGCTCCCAATGATTCCCACATTATTTCATCGAAACTATTGAAATAATTGTATAGATTGGTATGCGCACATTTAATTTCTTTGGCAATTCCTCGTAGATTAACCTCTTTGAGACCTTCTTTTTCTTCAATTAACCGTAATGTGGTATGGATGATAAGATCTCTACTGACTCCTTTTTTATTTTCTCCCATGCTATTCCCTCCCCTTATATTACCAATGGTAATTACCGCTGGTAATACAATAACAAAATAGATCCTTTTTGTAAATATATTTTTTCTGTCCAGGTTGATCTTTTAGGTCTGACAGTACTTTTATTAAGATGATGCCACCTATCAACTCAGTTTCATCGACATCAGATGATTGGCCTCATTCTTCACTGCTCATCACGTTTTTCAAATCATTGAACAACATGCTGAAGCAGGTTACGCTACCTCCGTCCCCGGTGAACTCCGCGGTGATCCCCCTTAGCATTGATTCTTTCAGTCATCATGACCTGCTGCATCAACGTAAAGACCCAACTCAAACGGTGATGAGATTGTTTCTCCCAAAAACAAAATTGAAGCAAACGCTTTACTATGGTAAAATTACTGAACACTTTTCTATATAAATTAAACTCTATCAGTACATCAGCATGACTATTTTCAATCATTGCATTGTAAGACACAGGGAGGAAAAATGATAACAAATGCGTATATAAATCGTGCTATCGATTATATCTTAAATCACATCAATGAAAATATATCTGTTGATGAGATAGCTTCTCATTGCAATTTTTCAAGATATTACTTTTCCAGAATGTTCAAGGCGGAAACTGGGGAAAGTGTCTATGAATTTATCAAACGCGTGAAAATGGAACAAAGTGCGTTTCGCCTGAAGGTGGAGAAACGCAGAAGCATCACCGATATTAGCTGTGATTATGGTTATAGCTCATCAAACTACAGCTCTGCCTTTAAACAACATCACCACCTGTCCCCAATGGAATTTCGCCGCAGTATCACCCAGATTTCTTTAACAAACCCGCTGTTTAACAAAGCTGCTGTCGGGTTAGAGTCATTTGAGAAGTGCACCCAAAAAATCTCCATCGAAGTTCTTGAGGATTATCCTGTTATCTATGAACGACATAAAGGAAGCTATGGCAACTTATCAGTTCATTGGGGTGCGTTTCAAGAAAAACACAAGGAACATATCACCGAGCTAACGTTGTTTTTAGAGCGCACCTATGATGACCCGTCCATTACCGATATAGACGAATGCCTGTATGATATCTGCATGACAGCCCCAGAAGGCTGCCAGCTTAAAAATACCTATGTGATCAAAGGTGGTAAATTTGCCATTTATCACTTCAAAGGTTTCGTAAAGCAGATTTACACCGCTTACCAAAGCCTCTTCAATGTGTGGTTACCTCAAAGCAGCTGCGAAATTGACCACCGCTACGGCTTTGAGATTTACAGAAAGATTGATAATGGTTCCATGTATATGGAAATTGATCTTTGCATCCCCATCAAATAGAGCACAAAAACAGAAGTCTTCTGCTTTTTCTTCCCTTATCCTATATGGTGTGCACAATGGATAAAGGGAGGAAATGAGTATGAACTTAGAGATTATTCAAAGCAACAAAATCAAAATGCTTTTGCAATTTTCGATTCCATCGATTATTGCCATGGTGCTGACCTCACTGATTACAGTTGCCGATGGTTATTTCATCGGAAACTATGTGGGAAAAGAGGGTCTTGCTGCGGTTAACTTGGGGCTGCCAATGATCTATTTTTATCTGGCAGTGGGACTGATGATATCGGTAGGCGGCATGGCCATTGCCGGAATGGCTCTTGGCAGTGGCGATATCAAAAAGTGTAACAGTGTTTTTAATCAGACCATGTGTATGACACTGGTTTCGACCGTTCTGGTAAGCAGCTTCATGTGGTTTCTCTTTGACCCACTCCTTCATATCTTAAATGCCGATGCGCAGGTGGCGGGATTTTTCAAAGACTATTATGGCATTATGCTGTTACAGCTTCCGATTATGGTGATCAACGCATCCTTTGGCATGTTTATCCGCGGAGAAGGCAAGCCGCAGTATTTTATGCAAGTCAACATTTTGAACGTGCTGCTCAATATTCTGTTTGACTATTTATTTGTTCGCTGGTTTAGCTGGGGTGTAAAGGGTGTCGCTGTTGCCTCTTTGCTTTCCGCTATCATGACCCTTGTGTGCATTCTTTACTTCTTTATCAAGAAGTCAAGCGTGTACAAATTCCGCAGATTTACTTTTTCCAGTGTGGTGCTTAAAAACACACTTTTCAATGGCAGCTCGGAATTTGTCGGTGAAATGTCGATGAGCATTTCCATGTTTGCCTATAACTTTGTCATTCTAAAGAATATTGGCGTGGACGGCGTGACAGCCTTTACCATAGTGGGATATATTGCCTACATTTTCAATATGGTCCTTATCGGTTTTGGTCAGGGGGCAAGCCCTCTCATCAGCTTTGCCTATGGGGCAAAAGAACACTTGCTTGCAGCCAACCTGCGTAGAATCACCACCTTCATGGTGCTCACTGCAGGAGCAGTGGTGTTTTTGCTGGTGCTGGTTGCTTCTGGATGGTATAGCAGTCTGTTTGTAAAGAGTGATGTCGTGGAACCGCTGGTGCGTTCGGGCATGATCATCTTTAGTGTTTCATTTCTGTTTTCAGGAGTTAATACCATTTCAGCATTTTACTTCACATCCATTGGCAGAGCCAAAGAATCCGCCATCATATCTTCTGCACGAAGTTTGTTTATTTTGCTGATTTGTATTTTTACTTTGCCACCGCTGTTCGGAATGACTGGAGTATGGCTTGTGGCACCGATGACAGAAATCTTGACCTTATTCATAAGCCTGTATTTTATCAGGCAAGAAAGTGCAAACCAATCACACAGCTTGGTGCAAGGCTGATATTCAATCCGCGCATACTGATCTTACTAACCTTCAATATCCGCCGCTACATATTGTGGTATACCGATGAAAATGCCAAAAATGGTCCACCCGGTCAGGTCTCTTGCCTGCGCCGGCGTTACCAATGCGGGGAAAGGCCCTGTTCAGGGGGCCTTTCATGGCATTGAAGGCGTCGTAATATCCTGTAAAGTTCTGGTGCGCCCAGGTATCAGCAAATCCGTATCCGCGTTTCTTCTTTCCTGCTTTTGGGATATAGAGAATATCAATGCAATCATTTCGTTCCATTAATACTTTCGATTTAACGGCAGTTCTCTCTTGTGATATGATAAATTTGATGTATTGTGCTAAACTACAGTATTATTGAAGGAGAGATAAACTTAATGAATCGAAAACTTGCTATACTGCTGGCTCTGGTCCTTTTGTTGGGAGCCTTTCTAACAGTAGGATGCAGTCCCGACAGCATCGATGAAGACGAAAAAACAGTGCTACGCCTGGGTGCAGTTCCAGGAGAAGAAGAACAAAAGCGCCGAGATCAATACCAACCGTTTGTTGAGTACCTGGAAAGAGAGCTTGGTGTAGAGGTGGAGCTGTTTGTTGGTTCTGATTACACAGCAACTGTTGAAGCTATGCGTTCAAATAAAATTGACTTGGTATGGTATGGGCCGCTTTCCTATCTTCTTGCGGCTGACATTGCTGATGCCGAAGCCTTCGCCCTTTCCTATGACAGTGAGTTAGGCGTGTTTTACGAGTCGTATATCATTGTCCATGCAGACAGCGACATTTACGAAATAGCAGATCTAAAAGGCAAAACCTTTGCTTTTGTTGACCCTGCTTCCACAGGCGGACACCTGATTCCCCGACATCAAATGGTGGATGCCGGTTTAGACCCCGACGCTGATCTTGAGTCAATGGTATTTGTAGGAGGTCATGACGCTTGTGCTGAAGCTGTTAAAAACAAGCATGTTGATGGCGCCGCCATTGTCAGACACATGTTTGAAAGAGGGGTTGAGGCAGAAAGAATAGACGAAGAAGAACTACGTATCATTGCAGTCTCTGATCCCTTCCCTGGCGGTCCTTTGGCTTACCGCAGAAGTTTAGATGAAGGTTTAAAGGAAGCTATCCGGCATGCCATTTTCAATATGCCTGACGAAGACGTGCAAGCAAATTTGGAAGTCTTTGGCAGCAGACACCTGCGCTTCGAGGAAGCAGACGACGCTCTGTTCGATACGTTGCGAGAGGCTTCCAAACTGATTGATTTAGATTTGTAGAATGTCCATGGTTCATGTATAGTTGATTTACCAGCGTATTTTTCCGATTAATCCTTATCTTTTTCATGAAGATAAGGATTTCTTATTTCTCTTTAAGCAAAGGAGGCATTGGAGATGCTACATGCCAAGGGTGTGAACAAAACTTACAAAAATAAAGTTCAAGCGCTAAAAAATATTGATTTAGACTTATGCAAGGGTGAATTTGCAGTGCTTTTGGGTTTAAGTGGAGCAGGAAAGTCTACTTTGCTCCGATGTATTAACGGGTTGGTTCCCATTGATAGTGGCGATATTATTTTTGAAAACCAATCCGTCTTAGAGCGTAATAAACTTACCCGCTTACGAAAAGATATTGGCATGATCTTTCAGCAGTTCAACATCATCAAGCGACTATCAGTTTTGGAAAACGTTCTTTGTGGTCGTCTGGCATATAACAGTAGTATCCCCAGCAGTCTTCGCCTTTTTCCAAAAGAAGAAGTGGAGTGGGCTTTGACCTGTATCGAAAAAGTTGGCCTTGAGGATAAAGCGCTTACACGAAGTGATCAGTTGAGCGGTGGGCAGCAGCAACGTGTAGGTATTGCCAGGGCCTTAGCCCAAAAACCCAAGCTTATTTTGGCTGACGAACCTGTTGCAAGTCTTGATCCCTACTCATCGGAAGAAATCATGGAGCTGTTACACAAGATTAATGCATTGGAGAATATCACTTTGTTGATGAGTTTGCATCAGGTCGATCTTGCTAAGAAGTATGGGAAACGAATTATCGGTTTAAAGGGAGGGCATATTGTGTTTGATCAGTTGACCCCCGAAGTAACAAGAGACGACCTTAAGTTGATTTACAGCGAAAACCACTCACATGAGGAAAGGGAAGGTGCCTATGACAACGCACACCGACAAAAAACGCAGTAAGTGGACGCTGGTATTTCCCATTAAAAAAGATGGTAAAAATCTTCTAAAATGGCTGGGCTTTTTCGGCTTTTTTTGTGCTGTGCTTCTATGGAGCTTCCAGGGAACAAACTTTAATCTATACCGAATACAAGAGGGCATCGATGGGATTATTGACATCATCAGTCGTATGTTCCCACCAAAACTGAGTATTGTGCCGCGATTAGTTAAACCCACCATTGAAACAGTTCAAATGTCTATTGTTGGCACTTTGATTGCCATTCTGTTGTCTATACCCCTCGGCATCTGTGCTGCGCAAAATATATCACCCAGCCCCATACTCTATCATGGCAGTCGACTGATCCTAAACTCTTTGCGCACTGTTCCAGATGTGATCTTTGCTGTCATTTTTGTTTCGGCCGTTGGCCTCGGCCCTTTTCCCGGCACACTGGCCATTGGAGTCAGTTCCAGTGGGATGCTTGGAAAATTTCTCGGCGACTCTATTGAGAATATTGACCCAGGATCTCTTGAAGCGCTTCGGGCTACTGGTGCCAACAAGATTCAAGCCATCTCCTATGCTGTCATCCCTCAAATCCTTCCTGAATTTATTTCCCTTGCACTGTTTCGTTGGGAGATGAATTTCCGTTCTTCCACCATCTTGGGAATTGTTGGGGCAGGAGGAATCGGTTTTGAGCTCATGACCAGCATGCGCTTGTTCCGCTATCAGGAAATGACCATGACCCTTATCCTTATCCTGGCAGTGGTAGCTGTGGTGGACTCAGTTTCGGCGAACATACGTAGTCGTGTTTTGTAGTTGGACACCTGATCTTCTGTCAAGAAAAAAGACAACTAAATTAGACTGCGCCCATGCCGGTCGCCATACCTTCCAATGTAACGGCTTCATAGTCTTTGGAACTGATGATGTTGTTGATTTCGTCAAGGGGTATACCAGTTCCGTAAGTTACATTACCTCCGTCCCTCGCGTCTCCTTCGTCCCTCGCGTCTCCTTATAACCCTGCACTAAAATGAAAAACATTTTCTAAAAGTTCAGAATAATTCAAGGTTCCTTCATCAAAGCCAGTTCCTTCATATGTGTTTTTCAATTCTGCATTATTTCGTCTTATTGCAATTCCATCAACGCTTTGGAATACAGCACCGAATGAGATTAATACAACGTCTTTATCAACCAAATATATTGCTATAATTTCACGCTTATACTTTGACACAATGCTTTCAACTTTTGGTTTCTTTGTGTGATAATCAGCAGTCCCCAATACCTCACCGACCGTTAAGTACCCATCATCATATAGAAGGAATAGTTGATTGCCCATCTCCTCAAAGTTTTTAAAATCACTTTGATTCATTTTGTTAAATGGCGATGAAAATGAATCATCCGTTACCATAGCATACGCTATTACACCGATAAAGATGATCATTATGGCACCTATTGATATTATAATTGCTGAACTTGTTTTCGATCTGCTCAAATTATCCCCCCCGCTATCAAGATCTATGCTTAATCACATTCGTACACAAAATCAAAAGTACATAAAATCAAGCTCAAGCGCATCAATCAAAACTCCAAAGCCCTTCTCCAACAATCCACCACACGATGTCGCGGCCTTTACCTCATCTTTCCGATAACATCTGCATGTTTGCAACGTCACTGCACTGGACCAGCGGATCCCTTCCCCCCTGGCGGAGCTTGTCTCCCCGCGAAAAGCTTGGGGGCGGAGCATAGCGAAGCCGGCAATGGCTTTCTTCATACACTATTGAGCTGCTATAATCTCGATATAATTAATAATATTCTCATATTGATAATCATTAGCAATCCCAAAGGTTGGGTCATAAAAAGTTCCATTAAAATATACTAAAAGGTGGTTTTTGGGGCAACTTCTAACATTTATTATGCAACACTTTGGAAACTGTACTTTCTTGCCTTGAGTATAAACAGGCTTCCTATATGAAAAACCAAAATAATCAAGGGTTTCTAGCACTTTGCTTATGCTTGCCTGCCATTTCCTGCTTTTCATTATTCTCACTACCTCATCAACAGAAACTCCAGCAAGCATTGCAAGGCATGCCTGTCCACAATAACCGTCACTAGGTTGTTTCAAGTAGCTTATGCTATCAATATTTCTTATTGGATTCTCTTCGTTATACGGACTGTCATGATTTATTCTTGCGAGTTGTTCTAATAGTGTGAAATTAACATCGAACGCACTTCCTGTATCTAATTTATTAAAAACATCCTTATTAATCGGAATGGCATACTCACCCTTCCCTTTTGGGATAAGCTTGCATTCAAAAGCTGCCTCATCAATAACAACTTTAGCCGGTAGATTCCCTTTTTTACCACAAACTTCCCAAACATTAAAAGGTATTTTTATAAACGTCCTATTACCTTCTTTGTAGTAGCCTGACTTAAATGAATAATTCATAGTTTACCCCTCTTTTATCTACTTTTTGACCACTGCAATCCAAACCTCCTGACGATTTTCCTGCATATAACACTCTATAACCGGCAGGTCTGCCAGTTCATATCCTGAGCTGGGAAGCCATTCAGTATAAAACTGCTTGTAAACCTTCTGTGTCGCACTGGGCAACTCTCCGTTGGCTTCAAAAATTGCCCAAGTTGCAATAGGGTAAGAAAACTCCTTCATTCCTTCAAATGCATGAATGTGTATGCATTCAGGTACATCAACATGGCTTGTTACACCTATTATATAATTCATTTCTTCCGAATCTCCCCATTTTCCTCCTTCTGCAATTCCTAAAAATCCGGCAGGTCTATAGTCAGGGAAGTTCTCTACAAACCTCTTCATCGTCCCGTCTTTCCATGCATTTTTCCATATTTGGGGAATGACATCAAGTGCCGTTGATGTTTTAACTTTGTGTAATATTCCCATTACCTTAAACTCAGGCCACTGCTCAATTTGATAGTTCATATGATTTTCTCCTTGAATGTTTATTTGAAAGGAGAGTTTTGGACAAGATTTTAATTGAACTATTTTATTTCTGACACCGGAAGGCAGTACACCGTGAAAGCTTCTAAATGCCCGGGAAAATGAATCTTGAGATTCGTACCCATATTTTAGTGAAATATCAATTATTCTTTCTTTGCTGTTCATTAAATCAAAAGCCGCCATAGTTAAACGCCTGTTCCGTATATATTCAGACAATGGTTTATCTGCTATATACGAAAACATTCTCTGAAAATTATAAACAGAACATCCTGCAATTTTTGATATTGCTTCATAGGATATTTCACCTGTAAGGTTTTCCTCTATGTAACTTATTGCCTCATTCAGCTGCTTAATCCAATCCATCTTCTCACTCCCGGTTCAATCATACCATTTAAACAATTAGTGTTCTCGACATTTTGTGCCGCATTATGTAGTCCAATAATTGCATTTTTGTATAGTTTTCATTAAGTATTCTCCCCAAAACATTACCCATGGTTATCCGGCACATGATGCTCCGGTCTTTGCGCGCGATTTTATAACGTCCTGCGAGTTCCCGAAGTCTGGTTACTATATTCATATTATCTCAGATTTTGGAAATTCGCTGTTAGGCGATGGACCATTCCCCCCAGATTCAGAGACGACCATGGATGGGAGCCCCTTAAACTTTTCTCTTGAGCTATGTGCCATGCAAAATAAGAAAAGTGAGTCTTAGTTACAAATGCAGATTATGCTCATTAGTCTTGCTAATCCTTTTTTAAGCCAAAAATCCCCAAGACATTACCAGCAACCATAGCTAACAAACCAGCGTATTGTGGTACTTGCATATACCCTGCTTGTATAGATACATCTGCAAAACCTAATACCCCAACAGAATACATGATTGACCCTCCAATAAAAAGCATTCCTCCGAATAATACTTTTTTCATGCGTAACCTCCTCGTTGTATGATGATATTATTTATTGCATATTTATCTACGGATGTGCACTAAGACAATCATTCACTAACGTTCTCATTCTTCACTGCTCATCCGCTTTTTCAAATCATTGAACAACATGCTGAAGCAGGTTGCACACCCTCCGTCCCCGGTGATCCCACGTCACATCCAATGATTTGAACACCTTGCTTTTTTAATGCGGCTATTTTTGCAGATTGCACCAGTGTCGCAGATGGGATCACCTGTTGAATTCTTCTGCTTAATCCCGCAGCTCACGAATGACATCATGTCGCTTCAGAGGCATGCCATGGCCATGGATTACTGTGTTGAAATCATAAGCTAACATTTGTCTGAGCACTATTTTAGAAAATCCATTTTGCGTTACCGCTGACACATCCTCTCGGTGCGTTTTCCGTTCATGGTACGGCGGCGGGTAGAAGGCATCTCCCGTAAACATCACCTGATCATGTTCATCATAAATTAAAATGGAATCCTCCGAGTGTAGGCTATTGGTGCTCTCCAACAACAGTCGTCCATCTGCCAGCTCTATCACCATGCGTTCCCGAAAAGTTGTTTGTGGAAGCCGAATGTGAAAATCGTCCCAGTTATGAACCGCTCGCATTTTTACATCATGACTGGTCTTGTTCTGTGGGTATTTGGCTGCTTCCTGCTTTAGAAATTCAGCGCTCCAGGGCTTTTGAGCTTCCACCTTCAGGTAGTCCAAGCATTTTTCGTGGGCAATAATGGGGGCATCAAAAGACATGGCACCAAAAACATGATCCCAGTGGTGATGAGTATAGATGATATGCGACACAGGGGGCGCTTTCATGGAAGTCAGCACTTCCTGTATAAATTTTCCCCAGACAGGGCCATTGCCGCAATCTATCAAAACTGTCTGAGTTCCATTGTTAATAATGCCTACATTGGGCTGGATTCCCCGGTTGCTGCCAACAATCATCCAGACCCTGTCAGTCAATTTCCTGACTCGCTTTTTGTTCATTGTGGCTTATCTCTCCTTGGCCTCACTTGTAACAGTTCATATTGCTGGTTTATCTCGGAGATCAACTAAAGATTAATACTCGTCTTGAACACAACACATGCATTGCCACTGATCTTAACCAACTCAACCTCTTCCTTATTGCTAAAAACATGCACCTTCATATAACCTTTGCGGTTCATTGCCTCACCCTGTTTTATTTCAAAGGTGTATCCATCTTCCCTTTTTTCTATTTTGCCATAATGTGTCAAATAGGCACCTAATGGCCCATTGGCATTTCCAGTGACCGGATCTTCGTTAATCCCGATGGCAGGTGCAAACATCCTCCCACTAACAAGAACACCATCTTCTTCTGAATCAAAGGTAAAAGCGTAGTACCCATTACAGCCTATATCAGCACTTAACTCTGTTAACATACTGGGATCGATTTTTATTGAATCAAGGGTTGCTTTCGTTTTGATTGGAACCATCACTTTGGAATGGCCGGTTGATACAATTTGAATGGGCAATTCGTTGCCAATATCAGATTCCCTAATGCCCAGTCCTTTCAACAGCTTCGCTTTTTCGTCTTTCAGAAGAATATTTCCATATTCGATGCCCGCCTGGGTCATCACAATTCGCTGATCGTCACCATCGCTGACAATTTCCACCGGTAGGATGCCTGCTTTCGTTTTTTGAATGATGGTACCGTTGGTGATCCCCTTTTCCAATGCATAGACATAATGTGCAGCGATTGTTGCATGTCCGCAAATGGGCACTTCCTTTGTGGGGGTAAAAAAGCGCACTTCAATGTCATACTCTTTTGTTTTGTCGTTGATAATAAAGGCTGTTTCAGAATTGTTCATCTCTCGTGCGATTTGCTGCATTTGGTTTTCAGTAAGTGTATCAGCGTTCACTACCACTCCGGCAGGATTTCCTTCGAATAAATTCTTGGAGAATGAATCTACCTGGTAAACAATCAGTTCCATATCATTCAACTCTTTTCTGTTTAGTGATTGGTAATCCCTTGTGATTCACCATAAATCAACTACTCTGAAGGTATTGATCTTCCATTTGATATGGATTGCTTATCTATTCAGAACGAATTTTGCCCAAACCAACGCCATAGCCTCTGGCCATATCTACTATGGAATCCTGTTGCCGTTCATGCATCAGGCATAACAACACCTCAGCCGCCGCCTGGGCGTCTTCAAGGGCGTCGTGATGCTTGAAACGAAACCCAATATGATGTGCCACTGTGGGAAGCTTGTGGTTTATCAGTTCGGGAAGTGCTTTGCGTGCCAGCTTTAGAGTGCAAAGGTAGTCGACGGCAGGATACTTAAGGTTGTACTGATCCAGGGAGCAACGAAGTACTCCCATGTCAAAAGAGGCGTTGTGGGCCACGACAATTTTGGATTCCAGTATGTCACTCACTTCATGCCACAATTCTTTAAAAGTGGGAGCGTTGTTCACCATTTGTGGTGTGATGCCATGGATCTGGATATTAAAGGGATTAAATTCCAGAGGTTCCGGTTTAATGAGCCAGCTTTTTCGAATGCATTCGCCGTTGTCATAGATCACCATGCCAAGGGCGCAGGCGCTGTTTCTTCTGTTATTGGCTGTTTCGAAGTCGATGGCGACGAACTTGATGGGCATGATGGTTCAGCTCCTAAACGATACCATAATGGGGCAATGCTTTAAGAATTCATATTGACACTTCGAATAGGTGCGCTGCTGAAACTGTTCAAGAAGTGATGGTTATGTCGAACTTACACTCCCTTGCCTTTTCCTACATCAACGTAAATGACGACCAGTTGTTCTCTCTGGCCCATTTCAATCGATCCTCCAAGGTATTATAGTGCAATTCCAACTTATGCCCGTCTGGATCAAGAAAATAGAATGATTCTCCCTCTGACGAGTTTTCTTTAAATGATTTTACCCCGGCACTTTCAAGTTTTTCTTTTAATCTTTGGAAATCTGAAGACAAGACATTGAATGAAATATGTGTATTATCTCCCCTTGGCTCTGCAACTCTCTCTTTATCAACATTTAAAGCAATCCACTGATTCCCAGCCAGTAAATATGCTCCCTCATCCCATTTTCCCACGATTCTAAGTCCAAGCAAATTCACATAAAAATCCAGAGATCTTTCTAAATCCGTAATTGCAAAAGTGATATGATTAATCCCGTTTATCATCCACTATCCCTCCAGTAACTGGCCTCCGTTAATAGATTAAAACTGCTCAAGAAACGTACTGCAGACTACGCTTATACTGTACGCGACCACGACTTTGCCTGTTACCGCATTTTGCATAAAGATATTACTTCAGTTAAGCCTCTCTAAAACCATATAATATAAATCATACTTGCCTCACAATATAATACAAATCAGAAAAACAAAGCTCTTAAAATCTTCTTACACAATCTGCGGCAGGACGCTGTGGTCTTTGCATATGGTTTCGGAGAACGTCTTATTCCCGCCACTCAGTTCGCTTTATCTCCCATTTCAGTAGGTATTCGCGAACCTTGGTTCGGTAATATCGACTTCTTTCTGTCACACTGCAAAGCCTTTTGTCTTTACTCTTCCAACATTTTATCAATCAGACTCTATGCTTCTCATCGAACCAGCGCTCTTCAACACCGCAAATACATCGTTTTTCAGTTAACCCGTGACGGGGTGTCACCTCCCGTTATTTTGCCAAGGTATCTGGGCAAAGGGTGTTAATCGTGTATTGCTGCCACAAATAGGCGAAAAACCTCTTACAAACCATTATACAGGTTTTATGCGTCATCAGTGAGAATATTCCTTCATTTTTATAGAAGTACTGCTTAATAGAAATTCTGTTACCACCTTTTCACCACTTGTTCCAGAGTGCTTGAATAACTGTGTGCCATAAAATTTCAAAAATGTCTACGGAGCAGATCCCCTTTAGTCTGACATTTCCTCCCACATTAAATCCCACATTGCATACCTCCGTTTTTTGATGATGACTGAAAACAGTGAAGGTGCGCGACGCATGTATTGCATAAAAAACGACCCTGACCACATCCGGTTTTGGGAATGTTGTCGGGGTCGTCTATTGGCGATTGAGTGTCTGTATTTTACTTCAGCGCTTTGGAAAAGAAATCTGCCAGCGAGTCTTCCACGGCTGCTGTCACATCCGGCTGGTTGCTGTAAAAACCATAGCCATGATCAGCGTTGGGTACGACAATGATCTCTGCGGCTGCATAGGCTTCTGCCACTGCCTGGTTAACACCAGCCCGAACCACATCATCCTGGTCGCCGAAAACCACCAACATGGCACCGTCGTAGTTGGTGATGTTTTCCAGTGGGCGGGAGGCAATCATTTCTTCAAACCAGTTAAGGCTCAGCTGCTGCACCTGTCCCCACTGGGTGGTGAAGTCGGCATACCCTTTTTCGCTTTGAGCTTCTGTGTAGAGTTCGTCGAATGCATCCTCTCCACCCAGGAAGCTGACCATCATTTCCTGACCCCAGTCGGCAGAGGGTGCCAAGAGCCCCATGGCCTGATAAGGCTGATTATCTTCGCTGCCAATGTGCAGCGCGATTCTGCCGCCCATGCTGTAACCCATGATCCCCAGACGCTGGGAGTCAATGGGGTAATTGTCCAGCAGGTAGGCCAGGCTGGCATTGGAATCAGAAATCATATTGGAGAGATAGTTTTCAGTGAAGGGTTGCGTGCTGTCGCCACAACCGGGGAA
The DNA here is from genome assembly GCF_039414295.1 of Anoxynatronum sibiricum. Taxonomy (NCBI): domain Bacteria; kingdom Bacillati; phylum Bacillota; class Clostridia; order Eubacteriales; family Clostridiaceae; genus Anoxynatronum; species Anoxynatronum sibiricum. The sequence goes on from NZ_JBCITM010000006.1 coordinate 180,607, forward strand.
GTCCATGCGAATGGTGGCAATACCACGATTGGCCAGGGCTTCTGCCACACCACCAAATCCGCTGTTTTCCTGTCTGCTGCCGCCATGCCCATGGTTCATCACCACTGCAGGGAATGGGCCGGCTCCCGCAGGTATCACCACAGTGGCGGGTACCATGCGGTCACCGTTCATGATGCTGATTTCTTCCGTGGTGTACGCTGGTTGCAGGGTGGCAGCAAACCAGTTGACGGTGGCGTCGATGAGCTGGTCAAAAGCTGTCATGTCGCCGGTAAAGATATTGAAAGTGTGGTCAGCCCCTTCCAAAATCAACTGTCGGGAAACGGGGTTGGATGAGGCTTCCACAATCAGGGCAGCGTTAACGGGGTCAACAACAGTGTCTTCACTTCCATTGATGGCCAGTACCGGAGCATCGGAATAACTGAACACCTCCAGCACATCTGTGTTGTAAACATCGTCAAACCATTGGAGGCTGACGCGCAAGGGGCTTCTCCAGCCAAATTCCCGGAGGAAGAAACCATCTGCTTTGGCAGCTTCATATTCTTCTTCAGAACCGGCAATGGTCATGTCAGGCGCACCTGCCCATGTCACCACTGACTGGAAGGACCGGTTGTGGGCGGCGGCCAGCATGGCAATGGTACCACCCTGGCTCCAGCCCATGACACCGATGCGGGTGGCATCGACTTCCTGAAGGTTTGCCAGGTAGTCGAAAGCGGCATTGGCATCTGAAACGGCGGTGTCGAAATTGTATTCAATATAATCCACCTGACTGTCACCCGTACCGATGAAGTCAATGCGAATGCTGGCAATGCCAGCTTCTGCCAGCGCTGGAGCGGTGAGGATATAGCCGCCTCCTGCTTCGTTCTTTTCTGAGCCGGTGCCGTGAAGCATCACCACGGCGGGGAAAGGCCCTTCACCCACGGGCAATGTCACGATGCCCGGTATCTGGTAATCGCCATTGGGAAGCGACACATTGTATTCCATGTACGCTGCCTCCTCTGGCTCTTCCACGATGACTTCTGTAATGGGCGGGTCGAGTTGGTCAGCTGGCTCAGTTTCCAGTGCCGGAGCAGGTTCGCCGGGTACTGGAATGTTCAAGGTGGTGCCAATTTGAAGTTTTCTGACGTCACGCACCCCGTTGAGTTCCGCGATTTCATTCCAATCAACACCGTACGTGATACCCAGATCCCACAGGGTGTCACCTTTCACCACGGTATAAGAAAGAGCATACACACTGGTGAAGCTGACAAAAACCATCATTGTCACCAAAAACAGAGCTGCGATTTTTCGCTTCATAAACTTCATTACCCCTTTCATGAGTAGCCAAATGATGATGCAGGTACAAGGCAACCTATTTGCCATAGTTGTACTACCCAAAAAAAGGGGCTTTAATTGTTTATCACGCTTATTGACAGTAAATTTGCAGGGCGTCTCTTAAAAATACGGCGCACCCTTCTGCAATGTCATCATAGTACTTTTTGAACCGGGGGTCGTCCACATAGGTCTGGGCCAGACTGAGATGCGCTTCCTTTGAGTAGTGGTTCCAGAAATGTCCCAGCCATTGTTGGTGCAGGGCGCATACCGCCTGAGCCGCTTCACTGGAAGGGTCGCCCTGCTCAAAGGCCGCCTTTAGTGATTGGTTAATTTGCTGGGACAACGCCTGTGTTGCCTCGTATGCTTCCGCTGTTAATCCCATCATTTTGGCATTGCTGGCGTCAACAACGGCGTCACCATACGTTTCACGGATTTCTGCGCCGTACTGCTTCTCATTGTCTTCAATCATTTGCTGTTTAAAGCCTTCAAATTTTTCTTTGTCACTCATGGTTATTTCTCCTTTCGATGCGGCAATGGTTTTTTCCACATTGGCAATGAGCCGCTCCATCTGCTGCTTTTTTTCTTTCAGGGCTGCCAGATGACTTTGCAGCGATGTAACGGCATCGTAGTCTTTGGAACTGATGATATTCTTGATTTCATCAAGGGGCATGCCCAGTTCCCGATAAAACAGAATTTGCTGGAGCAGGTCAACTTCCTGTTGTCCATAGACCCGGTACCCATTGCTGCTGGTTCTCTTGGGTGATAACAGCTGAACTTCGTCGTAATAGCGCAGTGTTCGGGTACTGACTCCTGCCAGTTTTGCCAGCTGGTTGATACTGTATTCCATTTTGTTGATCCCTTCCTTCTGTCTTCTGGTAAAGCGTCCGGACTTTCCTGCCAACTCATGATCATAGGTACATGATAAAGGATGACGCAACGTTAAAGTCAATAGATGTGCAAAAAAAATTCCCTGATCACATTTTTGACAACCATGTCACCAGGGAAGCTTTTGATTAATCAGGTTTGGCCTGCTTTTTCATTGTTTCTCCATCGCAGCGGCTTTCAGTTCTTTAGGCATTTTTTCAATGGCATACCTCAGTGAGGTTCGTGGCATCTCGGTCTTCCTTTTCATGACGTAATCATGGATCTCCTGCTGATGTGCTTCGCTGGCGGCCTTCAGCATCCATCCGTACCCCTTTCGCACCAGGTCGTCCTGATCCATGAGAAGGATATCGGCGATCTCCAGAATGTCACCCGGCAATGATATTTCTGCAGTACAATGGTACATCTGAGAATCTTTTTTCCAATTCCATGCCGAACCGCTTTAGTTAATGATTTTCTGTTACAACGAAACCATGCTGCTAGTGGTTAATCAATGCTGCTTCAACAAGAAGATTTCTGATCGCTGTTAGCGATTCTGCATGGGTTAATGTGCCTTTGGGATCTAACGTACCATTTTGCCTGCCCTTAAATATGTCAGCGTCTAACACTCTGCCAACGTGCACAGCTGCCCAATTGGACACGCTATATGCATCCGTGTAAGCAGCCAATCTGCCTGCTTTATTTTCCTGGATTTTGACTAAATCCATGGCTTTTGAATACATGACCATTGCTTCTTCTCTGGTGATGGTGGCATCTGGCTTAAACGCCCCGTCAGGATAACCTTGAATGATTTTCCACTCATTTGCTATGAGGATACTTGAATAATCTTTGTTTGCCGCGATGTCAGTAAACTTATTCACCACTGGCAGCCCTTCTCTGTACAACCCCAGGGCCCGCACCATATAAGCTGCAAACTCTGCTCGTGTTACTGCTTTATCTGGTAAGAAGCTCTCATGATCCAGCAGCACCAGTCTTGCCGCCATATCATTGACATGTTCTTTTGACCAATGATCCTGCACTGAATGAACCTCCACGAGATTCCATATGGCAGAATAGGCTGAGTTTGTTAATGATTGAAGTTTTGCATACCACTTGCCCTCTTTTTCAAATACCTCCGTTGGAACATGGGCATATGAACCATCTGAATTTATAACGATCCCTGTTGTCACCTTGTTGGGATCTATCTCTGCCGGTATTTCCATGATCCGTTCAACATAGGTGCTGAATCGGTTTAGTGTCACTTCTTCTACTTCACCTTCCTGATTGGTTGTTCTGGCTGAAATATTGAAAGCTACTGGTTCAAAGATTAATTCATGCCCTTGTGCCTGCAATTCATTTTTCAACGCTTCCTTTTCTTCCATTGATAATTTTGTAAAGGTAACTTCTATTTCAATATCCTTAAGGGATTCTGTCTTGACACCCAACAACGCAGCTACTTGATCCACAGTGAGTGCTTTGACATCCAGCCTGTATTCAATCGTTTCTTCCTTCACAGACAACATAAAATGATTCTTTTCCAGTTCTTTAACGGTCTCACCTGATAAAATGACCTTTATAACGTCTTCCAGCTTTCCTACAGGCACAACCACTTCATTACTGCCCTGGTTCTCTTTTGTTGCTGCCTCAACCAGTTTGAACATCTCTTCTGTATGAAGCACCAGTGTCATTTCTGTTTTGCCATCTACTTTAGTAACTGTTTGGGTTCCTACATTCATGGCTTCGCCATTCACGATCACACCGGCTATCTTTGACGCTTCATTGAATGCTGGTGCCGATGTTTGAGTGGGTTGGCTGGAATCACTGCTGCTATCTTCGCTTCCTCCAGTCCCACCAGTATTACCGGAGTTTGAAGGCTGCTTGAGAACCGTAACTGTAAATGATTTTGTTCGAGTGGCGTCATTTTTAGTAAGAGTGGCGGTTAATATCACCTGCACATTAGCACCTGTGGGTCTTGTCACTACCCCTCGGGCACTAATGATTTCAGGATTATTCGAATGCCACACAATGGATGTCCCATTATTGCCCGCTTCCAATAGGGTAATGTTTCGTGTAACGCCTACCGAGGTGTCAGTCCCTGAGTACCCAATGACAAGGGCATCATAATCATGATCAACTCGCTCTGAATCTGTCACAATATGAATGGGTGTCACACTGTTTGAGGCAGGCGAAGCAGCGCCTGTGCCGGCACCGTTTGTGGCTGCAACGGTAAAGGTATAGGCCGTGTCATTTGTCAGTCCTGTAACTGTTACGGGACTGGCTGTGCCTGAAGCGGTTAGTCCCCCCGGGTTTGATGTAACGGTGTAGCCTGTAATAGCGGATCCTCCATTTGATGCTGGTGCAGTAAAGCTGATGATGGCTTCAGTATCCCCGGCGAAGGCTGTTACAGCCGTCGGTGCACCTGGCACCACTGCATTCACTGCAAAACTTCGACTCACTTCTGCAGCTGGCAAATACGAAGCATTGCCTGCCTGGTTTGCATGAATGGTTGCTGTACCCGCTGTGAGAAAGGTTAACGCTCCTCCAGATGTAATGGTGGCAACAGCTGGGGTGCTGCTGCTAAAATAGACAGGTAGTCCCGAGGTGGATGTTGCGGTAAGCGTTGGGGTTGTCCCAAAGTTTTGGGCCCCGGGATTATTAAAGGTAATCATCTGTATCAATCTTGGTGCCACACTGTTTGAGGCAAATGAAGCAGCGCCTGTGCCTGCCATGTTTGTGGCTGTGACGGTAAATGTATAGGCCTGACCATTTGTCAGTCCCATAACGGTTATGGGACTGGCTGTGCCTATAGCTGTTAGTCCCTCCGGATTCGATGTGACGGTGTAGCCTGTGATAGCGGCTCCTCCATTTGAAGCTGGTGCTGTAAAACTGATGGTCGCTTCAGTATCCCCGGCGTCGGCTGTTACAGCCGTCGGTGCGCCTGGTGCAACTGGATTAACTGTAAAACTTCGACTCACTTCTGTAGCTGGTAAATACGAAGCATTGCCTGGCTGGTTTGCATTTATGGTTGCTGTGCCCGCTGTAATAAAGGTTAGCACTCCTCCGGATGTAATGGTGGCAACACCTGGAGTACTGCTGCTAAAGTGGACAGTTAGTCCTGAATCCGCTGTGGCGGTAAGCGTTGGGGTTGTCCCAAAGTTTTGGGCCCCGGGATTATTAAAGGTAATCATCTGTATCGCTCTTAGTGTTACACTGTTTGAGGCAGGTGAAGCAGCTCCTGTGCCTGCACTGTTTGTGGCTGTGACGGTAAAGGTATAGGTCGTACCATTTGACAGTCCTGTAACTGTTATGGGACTGGCTGCGCCTGAACCTGTTAGTCCCCCGGGATTCGATGTGACGGTGTAGCCTGTGATGGCGGCTCCTCCATTTGAAGCTGGTGCTGTAAAGCTGATGGTGGCTTCAGTATTCCCGGCGACGGCTGTTACGTTCGTCGGTGCGCCTGGCACCACTGGTTCCGCAAATGAGTTGGGAGTCATAACCAAAGCCATTACCTGCAGTATGATACTTAGCATCACAATCCTTGCAAACACTGAACCCCTTCTTCTGCTGACCTTATTATCCTTTGTGAAATTGTTCATAAGTAACCGCCTCTCCAAGTTGATCTAACTGCAAGCCCATATAGTGTTCGCCGCCTTGTGAGCCCTGCATCAGGAAATTCAGACTTTAAGAGACACAATATCTCATCCGACATTCTGCATGCTCGAGCATACCGCCGTTGCAAACTAAAGATTACAGCACCAAGGTTACAGCACCTCCGACCCCATCATACCCGACCCCATCATACCTCGGGTATTGGTGTTTCATGAGGTACCACATTTTGTTTTCTCTTGATGGTCTTTGAGAGTACCCGTTTACTCTTTGGTGCCGGTGTAGGTGAAAGCAGTGCGGATCATTTTAATGTGGCTTCCTTCGTCTTTTCCAATAATACTTCCACACGTACAAAGGTACATCTGAGAATTTTTTTCCAACTGATGAACTCGCTTCATTCTAGATTTGTGGCATTTCAATACGTGACCGCTTCCTATTTTTTGATATTTGAAAAGCTTTGCTTTGCATCTGGCACACTTAATGGTCAGCATCTAAATTACTCCTTGAACGTCTTTTCGTCTCTGTACCATTGATATGTATAGGTCAGCGTTGCAATCAAGAATACTCCTAAGAATATCACTAGATACGTTGGCACATAATGCCTGAAAGAGTATGCACTGGGGGAATTGTATAGAAACAGACTTGCAGCGACAACACCCGCCAACCCAGTGCTGGCGGTTCTAAGAGCCCGTGTTAGAACATATTTGAGTTGACCACTTTGTTGTTTCTGTCTCCAATTATCCAATAATTTTTCTCTCTCTTCCATGATCATCCCTCCCATATGCTAAACTGATTATGATATTCTCGAACCTCCGTTTCTGGTATACCTGCCAGTGCCAGATGTCAATGAAATGGAGGTTGCATTACCTCCGTCTCGATTGTTCCCGGGTCATTTTAGTGCGCTTTGTTGTTGCATTGTTTATTTTCGCGCCCACATCGTTTATAATTAGGGCGTGAAAGTAAGGTGATGTTATGACCAGCGTTGAAAAACTTAGTTACTTGCTCAAGAAGAACAAGGGATTTCTTAAAACCTCAGATGCTGTCTCCTCAGGTATTTCAAGGACAGTTCTGGGTGATTTTGTGCGTAAAAACGGTCTGGAGCGTGTCGCGCATGGCCTTTACATGTCACAAGACGCCTGGGAAGATAGCTTGTTCGTGATCCAAGTGCGCTACCCGGAATCGGTATTTTCCCATGAGACAGCCCTCTATTTATTAAACCTGGCAAATCGGGAACCATCTCCCTTTTCTGTTACTTTGCGAACTGGCACCAACTCAGCGAGACTATCCAAAGAAGGCATCAAGGTTTATAAAGTGAAAGAAGCCCTCTTCGACCAAGGTATTATTGAAACTATCTCACCCTCGGGGCACACAGTTCGAACCTACAACGCCGAACGAACCATTTGCGATTTGTTCCGCAGCAGGCGAAACATTGAAATCCAAGCTTTGCAGGATGCAGTAAAAACCTATGTTCATCTAAGGGATAAGAATATTCCATTGCTGATGCGTTATGCAAAACTGTTCTCGGTGGAAAAAATGGTCCGTCAATACTTGGAGGTGCTTTTATAGTGCTTTTTTAGCGAAACTTTCACATATACCAGCAATAAACGCAGTTCACTACCATTACTACGCAATGCAGAGCTGATTGTGAGTGAAATTGCTGATGATCCTGGAATGATTGACTTGTGGCATCGTTATCAGCAAAAATTTGATTATGCGGCTGAGGTTCATTGGAATCAAGTGATGGAGTCGGTTGTCCATTTGGTCAGAATTGTAAAGTGAGTCAGCCTATTCCGATGCAATCACTGGTGATCAGAATAATGTCCCGCCCCTACCGCTTCCTGCACCAGCTTTAAGTCATTCTCCCGGATGGAAGGTTACAGCACCTCCGTCCCCATCATGCCATCCGAACTTGATTACCTCCGTCCCCAGCGAACTTGAAAAGCCCCTTTGCTCAGAATATATTTGGCGATTTTCAGGTCTTTGGCTGCTTCTTCAATGCTTTTGCTTGATGTCATCACATAGTTCACGGCGGATTGCTTATATTCACCGCAGTAGTGTTGCTTTCTGTTTGTTCCCATTTATATCATCTCCTTTGTCATATCATTATATCTTTGACATCGGAAAGACTCATTTTAATGTGTCCTTATTTTATTCTAACAGCACCATACCCGGCTATGGTTTTCTCTAAGTGAATTTCCATTGGGCAATTGACTGGACATCTTCAAAGGCTTTTCATATATTGAAGAAATGCAGGTTACACAAACTATAGCTCTCGTCCCTGGCGAACTCCGTATCCCCGAAAGGTCAGGGCTACTTCCACCCAAACTATAGTTCTTTTTTGTTTTCCTCAAAAACTTGGTTTTCGAACTCAGCCAAGAAATTAGTATTTACCTTGCTGTGTGTCCATTGCTCACATAACAAGCAACCTGATGAGTATGCTAACTCCTAATACAATGCATATTCCAAAAGCACCAAACTCGGCTATTTTCCACTTTTTATTAACCGCTGCATTATCCGACTCCATTGTACGGATCTCATTTATTTCATCGAAAATGCGCATGATATCCATTTGTCTCATTTCTTCAATTTTCGAATCTAAAGCATATTGTCTTTCCTGGATAGAATTCATCAACTTTCCAATTTCAGCGATTTGCCCTTCCTGTTTTACAAGCGTCTCTGAGATTGAATTTGTCCAGTCTTTATTGGCCGCTGCATTATCTGATTCAATTCTACGACTCTCACTTATTTCATCGAAAAGGCGCATAATATCTAATTGTCTCAATTCTTCAATTTTCGAGTCCAGAACATATTGTCTTTCCTGGATACAAGCGACCAAATTGCCAATTTCAGTGATTTGCCCTTCCTGTTTTACAATTACGTCCGAGGTTGAATCTGTCAGTTTTTTTGCAGCCTCATGAACCAAAACACGGTGTTCGGCAAGCTCATTTCCAACAGCTTCTAAGCTCTGGTTCGTAGACGTGGAAATGGTGCCAATTAGTTTCTGCACTAAATTTCCAAGCTCCTCCTCCATTTTTGACTGTGCCAGAGTGGATTGCTCACTGATTTTTATAACACCTTGCCGAGCATATTTGTCAATATCAGATGCTTGAATATTAAGCAGCTCAAGTTTATTACTTATGTCAGCAATTATTTGCCGTGTGTTGGTCTCCAACACTTTTGCCACGTTATTTGCGGTTTCAAACAACGCCTGGAGAGAGTCGCTCAGCGCCTTGTTTGAACCTACAACAGCTTCTGCCTGCTCTTTTGCAGATTTGATGTCACGAAGCTCGTCTTCAATTTGTCCTATTACCTTGCTCATTTCTATTATTTGATTGTTGCTCATACTTAACCCCTTTCGAGCTCCTGTTGGCAGTATTTATTTTTCAATCCTCGCAAAACTGCGAGATGTGCTTTAGCAATTACCTCTTCTTTCAAACCCGAAAGCTTGGATAAATCATACTGTTGGGGATGGCTCCAAATCGCCACATGAAAGGATTCGAAGAAGTGCCAGTAATCTTCTTTAGACTCTGCCCTATCAGCAAATCCTAGCAATCCTTGCTGGTAATCTTCAAGAAGTTCATTTTCTAAAGTTACGTTATTATTAATACCCAAGTGAACCAGGCAAAAAAAGTTCAATAATACCAATGCTGGATTGTTGTCAGTCAATGCGCGCCTTATTAACCGGACAGCACCTTGGAGGTGCTTAAGGTTATCCATTGGTGTGCCACCGCCACCAACCAGGTCATCGTCTATCACTCTCATGTACTTTTCGACAATAGCAAAAGAACTCACTTTGCCCCTATCAGTATCTACGGTAAGTGAGAACGGTTCGCCAGTGTCTGACACATAATCAATATTTGCATACTTCGAATTAAAGTAGTAGTATATGAAGTCTTTTAGATCTTCACTTACCTCTTTCCAATCCTTGGTGTCGTCAAGACCTTGAATGCAGAATAGGCGCATATCATCAATGGCTCGCTTCCGTTTGACAGCTATTTTGCTATAGATGAACTCCGTTAGATATCCCAGACACTTGTGTATTTCATTCTGACCTTTATAGTTCGGAACATCCTTAAGAAGATCTGCAGCGCGTCCTGCAGAATAATATCGCATCAAAAAATTCTTCAGACCATCATAGTAGGTTCCATCGGGTTTGCGTGTAATAACGACTCTAAATCTCTTCCTAGCGTAATCCTGAGTAAAGTCATCAATCAGTTCAATGCAGCACATGCGGTATATCGCTTTAGCTACATCCGAGTAATTATTAGGCGCATCATCGTCATCGCTATATGTTATGAAAGCGACAATCTCAGTGCCCACATCGGCCGACAAGACTTTTTCGAGCAAGTTGCTGGTTTTCACTGTTTCGGCTGGTTTATGTTCAGCGCTATCGCCAATAAATACCTCAACAACAGACTGGCTTAGTAATCTGTGCATGTTTTTTTTCTCTACAAGGTCACCTTTAAAATTGTTGTTGTAAAAATATATTACGGTATCGTAATCTGGATTCAAATACTGCAAGTCCTTCTGAGGCACTTCCATACCAGCATCTGTAAGAACAGTTTCAAGGTCAGCATAATAGTGAAAGCCTCTTGCTTCCTTGGGTATCGATCTCAATTTGCAGCCTACAAAATCATCACAGCCGTCTTCACTACATTCTTGGAATGCGAACATCTTGTTGCTTCTGGTGCAAGTAATCTTAACTAAGTCATGTTCTGGCGTAAATATATCAAAGAAAGTTGGCTCTATTTCAATGCCGTAATGTCCGAGGACTGACCGCAGGTCATCTTCCTTGAACCATTTATCTCTGAGTAGTGCCAACGGAAAATCTTTATTATCATATCTTTTGCTTATGCGTACCAGCCTATAATCTGAGAACAGGATCGTCGCCAGTGCGATTCTTCTGTCACGCCCGGCACGCCCAGCTTCTTGTACAAAGCTCTCCAAAGAACTGGGGTAATTCATGTTTACCGTGAAGCGTACGTTTGGTTTATCAATGCCCATGCCAAAGGCTTTTGTTGCAATCATTAACGGGAGTTCGTTATTTCTGAACCGATCGAAACTATCAAACGACTGCTTATCGTCTTGCTCGTCATCAGATCCACCGGTAAAAGTTCCAACGTCTCTGATACTGCCTGAAAGTGCGCTTGCATTTGCACCCACCGAAATGCCTGTATTTTTTCGGTGCGGACAAAAGACTATCCCTGCCTGTTCATATGTGTCGCGTTTGGCAAATATGTCTTCAGGAATATCGCTTATGAGAGCTACACAATCAAACGCATCGTCTATGTTCTGCCTTTCTGCAAACGCGGCCTTTATACGCTCTATGCTACTGCTGCTTTGCAATTCGGCGATACTGCTTGGAATGCTTCTTATATAAGCAGGCAAAATAGTCTCTTTGCTTTTATAAGCTGCCCATTTATCACTGATGTTAACTGCAACGGGCAAATCTCTGTCAAGTCGGCTATTCTTATCATAGTATTGATCGCCTGGGTAATCGACAGGAACTCGCTCAATCTTATAATGGAGTTCAAGCCTGTCTGTGTTTTCATAACGGACTATTGTTTCGGCGTCAAGTGGGTAAGCTCCTTTTCCAGACAGTTCACGCTCAACATCTGAAAGCACATCAAAAGACGCCGTTGCTGTTAAACCGAATAGCGTCAGGCGCTTGCTCTCATCCTTTGCCCAAACATAGTTGTACAAATTACGTCCTAGATGAAGGTATGAAAACCTAAAATCGTGGCCCCACTCTGACACGCAGTGAACCTCGTCGATAACCCCATATGAAAAATATACATGCATGTCATGCATGGTCTTTAGTTTTTCTCTAAATTTGTAAATGCATAGCCGTTCCGGCGATAGAAAAATAAATTGGAGTTCCGATGATTCCAACTGCTTTTCGCGTCTATCTCTTTCTTTCGCTTCCAATGTGGAGTTGATGAAAGAGCAAGTGTCAATCCCCATGTTGCGTAATCCATCGTACTGGTCTTTCATGAGGGAGCGTAGTGGGTCTATTACAACGGTCACGCCAGGTTGCATCATAGCCGCAAATTGATATGTCAAAGACTTACCTCCCCCAGTCGGTAGTAAGCCGATTACATTTTTGTTTTGCAAAGCACGGTCTAATATGGAAATTTGCCCCGGTCTGAAGCCTTTCTTTCTGAACAGCAGTTTTAGGAAGTATGCCAGGTGCTCTTTCGTATTGTTAGATTCTTGGAGTTCTCCAAACTTATTTTTAACGCCTAACGCAAGATAGTCAATAGTATCTGATGTATAGATATATCGTTTGCTGCTAATCTTTTCTACTGATCTAATCGTGAAATAGCAGTTGTTCTTGCATTTAAACTCGCTGAAGGGGTTAACGCCGCCATCTGTTTTTGATGCAACAGTCACATCTACAACAATATCGTAGGTTGCGTTCCTAGTCGGTTCGCTTATTATCGATTGCGCTTCCATGCCCACGTGCAGTGGAGAATCAACCCACTCATCGCCACAGATGATGGTCAGTCTCACTTCTGGCAGTTTCATAGCTTGATAGTCCTTACTCAAAGAGGTAATATGGCCAAACATGTTCTTCAGGTCAACAAAAGCCATTGCAGCGCACGGTACATCCCTTTCTCTGACAAGAACATCCCACGATTCTTGTTCTATTGAAAGAACGCCTGTCATCAATGCTTCCAGTACGGTTTTTTGAATGCGAACGACCCCAATAGGGGAATAATACTGCGCCATCCTCACTTGCTCATTATCAGAAAGCACGCTAGCATATTCAACGCCGCCAAGCTCATCATAAATCAGCTCATTCCCAAAACAGGAAAACACATCTTCTATATATGGGCTTGTTCTTGTTGGCAAACCTCGCGTGACAATATTGTTCAGCACCGCCAGTATTGGGTGAACGTCGTCATACACGCTTGCACCTAAGTCAAATGGTGCGGCAACTTCAAAAGCCATCATATTGCTCCATCGCATAGCATCTTCTTTTGAGAAGCTCCGCCTTCTTTTTTTTATACAATCCAATTCAGCACCACCAAAGAACTGAACAGGCGGGTAATATTCAATTTGTATTATGTAACTCTTCCCGCTGACGTACTTAAATATCAGCAGTTGCATGGTAAAGTTCTGTTCAGCTGTATTGTCGAACTGTTCGCTAGCTAAAACAGTGATTTCGTTTCCGCTTTCTTCGATATACGCTATGGTGTCCGATTCGGCAAAATATTTGTAGAACGCTTCGATTCGATGGTTGTTTGAGTATAAAGGGCTGACGCAAATAAAATAATGCTTTCCGCTAGCACTTGCGCCAATCGTTTGCGCCAGTTGTTTGAGACTAAAGCCTTCAACGTCAAGAATGTTTGAGAATAAGTGAATCGTTACTGGAGTATCCGTTTTAATGTCCTCGACAGTTACATCATCAAGGTACTTATTGACTGATACAATTTCTTCGACGCCATATATACTTGTATGTAGAACGGCATTATTTAGCGCCAACTCCGATGGCTCTATCAATACAATTTTTTTAACAGCGTTGGGAGCGCCTTGTTTCTGCAGATAATCGAACATGCAAATTGTAGCTAATCCTTGACCACTTCCCCAGTCGATAATCGAATATTCAGCACATACAATTTCTTTCAGTTTTTTTATTGTATTGAGAGCAGCGCAAATTTTTGCCTGATGTTTGTTACCAAATGAATAAAGGTAACACCATAGCAGTTCTTCACGCCCAATAACTACAGTGCCTCGTTCCAACTTATAGTAAAAACCATTGATTTCTTGACGCGAGAAATTTGCCATCAACTGTTTATAGGCAATGTTTCTTATCCCATCAAATGATGGTGTGATAAGATTTTTGACTTCCCGTTCGTATATTGTCATGTTATCATCCATTTCTGAGGCAATCTACACATCAAGTGATAGCTGTTCTGTAGTAGTGCCAAACTTAAAAGAGCGGTCGCGCTCGTCTCCACGGCCTCGATGGTCGGTGAGTCGGTCATTCTGTTGGTCAATCTCGCCGCAGAGCAGAGAACTGTTGGAGTTGTATTTCTTGATGTTTTGTTCAAGCTCGGTTTTGCTTGATGTTGCATAGCAATATTTGCATCCATTTAAGCAAGTATTTGGCCAACCAATATCGATACTGTCAACACAATGACACCCTTTTCTTTGGGCAGCGTCCTTTGCCAGCTCTTCATATCTTGTCTTAAGCCGTGAGAGCTTGCATCCGTTCAGCCTCTCAAATATTCTACCATCCACGCAACGCGCATGCTCAATCCCGTATTTCTGCAAATCAATCTTTTCTGCACATGTATCAACAGACATGCCGTTGTCGCCAGCGATTTCAGAGATTTTCTCGGCAAGCAGGTTTTGCTGCGCTACAACAATCTCTTCAGTTTGAAGCGAAGTATATACACTTCTGCCCCCAAAATTGTACTCGTCGATAAAGCTAATGGTGACCTTTTTTGTGTAGCCGTTCAACTTAGTCGCAATTTTCCCAAATGCGCGGATTAGGTACTCCATCGAATACTTGGTGTTCAGCATTATTGGGTCATACCTCCAGTTGACCCTATCACTCCCGATTCTCGACGATAGTTCCTGGAACGTATTTATCAGCTCATGTTTATCAGGGAGATTACCCTCTATGTCTTTCCCATATGGGGTGAGAGAGAATTGAAAGTAATAGCTGTATTCAGAAAAGGCATCCAGTCTTTTTAACATCGGAGCCGGATCTTTTGTCCAAAAGACAATCCCGTCTACAACTTCAGGGCTCAGGCTATAGCGGCTAACCTGAGACGCAAACATCGGGTTGCGAACATCGACATAACCTTCTTTGATGCGATTGACCAGCCACTCGCTATAGTATTTTGGTATGTCCGTTCTTCTGCTTGCGCTTATTATCATTGTTTAACTCCTCACCTTTAATGTTCTCGACTGGAATGGCAATCCTTTTTGAACAAATAGATAATGGCAAACCAACAGTAAAACCGAAAATCAAGTTCGACAATTACACCCACCCAACCAGAAAGTGCATTGTAACCGACCTTCGTAATCTTCTAAAGATTATAGTGGTTAAATTACCTCCGTCCTGAACCATGAATTAGTCAGTCCGGGTATTTAACGCTTCCCTCATACCCACACACTCCGCTCCTGGGAGAATTATAAAGCGGTGATAACAGTTCCTCGCCACATTCATGGTCCTCTCGACAATCGTCACAAAGAAACCCATACCCATCGTAGGCACACTCCAGGCAAATCATTATAGCCGTATTCTTTTCACACTCATCGCAGGAATATTGAACTGGGTGATTTCTTGCCAAAACAGCAACTTTCTCTTTTTTCGTCTGACCTGTATGGTGCTCTAAAACAGTTATGGTAAGGGCAGTGGCGGAACCATAATCGTATTCGTGCTCAAAGACCATACCTGGTGCTATGACATTTGCCAATTTACTTGTCATGCCTTTGTCTTGAATGCCCCAGCCCATGGTGGCTTCGGGGTGGCTTTCATACCTGACACCGGCAATCTTGAATCCGCTCATGTGGCCACAGCATTCCAACCAGATGTCCCGCAAAAACTGATCCAGGTCATTTAGTTTTGCACTGTCTTTTATCTCTGCAATCAACCAATACTGAGGTCTGTATGTGCCACTGATCAGCAGCACAAAATACCCTGCTGTTTTTTGGTTTTCCCCAGCATGTGTCCACGCCTGAAGACGAGCTTCACAGGATAGAAGATGCTTCACCATAGGGTTTTTGGTGTAAGTTTTACCGCAATACGTGCATGTGCCCTTTGTACGTTTTGACATATGCTTCACCTTTCTTTCCCATTATTATGAAATATGACGGCACTCTTTCTCTCTTCTCTTCCCTCACACACTCAACCTATCATTCAACCGATCAATCACATGAACAATCTTCACCGCAGTGTCAATCTTTTTATCAAAAAGTTGTTGCACATTCCCCGCTTTATTAAATGGGTGCTCGTTCAGCACCTTTTTATCCAGGCTGCCGTTTTGAATGATGTGTTTGACGATGAGGTTCACGAACTCCATCTGGTTTTGGTTTAAGTTTTCGTCGGAGAGAAATTCGGCGAAGACTTCGTTGGCGGCTTTTGGGTCCAGGCCCACGATTTCGCCGGCCAATTTCATCAAGGGCTCGTCGCCAAACTCTTTCTGGTAGTCTTCCCGGGTGCCCAGGTCGTGCCAGAGCACCTGCTCCAGGTGCTTCAGGTCATCGGTACTCAGTTGCCGGTTATGGCGCAATTTGTAAACCACGATATCGTCCTGGTTGTCTTTCAGGTATCGGTTTACTTTCTTCCGGTAGTTTTCCAGGTAGTTGACTTTGAAATCACCGATCCGGGTGTTTGAATCAATGACTTCATCCGTGAAGTTGGTGTAATAGATTTTTTTGGTTTTTTCTTCGATGTATCGCACAAGGTCACGGAAGGCTTCCCGCACCATCTCATAGTCCATTAAATCGGCATGATCCCAGAACTCCTGGGTTTGGACGCGGCGAATCAGTTCTTCCTGCTGCCGTACTTTTTCGATGGTGCCTTTTTCCGACAGCTTTTCTGCGGTGGTGACCACTTTTCGTTTTGGTTTGGAAGATTCCAGCCCCTTCAGCTCGGCGTATTCAATGGTGTACATCAGGTAATCGAAGCGTTTGGCCATTTCTTCTTCGTCCAGGGCGGGGATCAGGGGCGCCACATGCTCCGCCAGTTCCCGCAGGTCGTTCTCGGAGAGGTTTTCATAGTCCTGTCGCTGGTTGAACTTATGTATATATTTCAGCTTCATCCGTGCACTGAACTTATTCTCGTCTATCTTCAGCACTTCTGCCAATACGGCTTCTATCAGTGCTTTTCGATGGGCTTCGTAATCTTCCCGCTGGTAGTCCAGGTTCTGCAGCTCCCGGATGATGCCCAGCTTTACGTTGAACAGCTTCTCTGTGAGGCTCACCATCATTTTGGCTTCCTTGCCGTTCTTGTCCACCCGGAAGAACTCAAAGTTGCCACAGTAGTCGAAGATGCGGAACTCTTCCTTGTGGATACCGGCCCCGAAGAGATTTTCACACAGGCGGGTGCCCCGGCCGATCATCTGCCAGAACTTGGTTTTGGACCGTACCTTTTTGAAAAAGACCAGGTTCAGGATTTCGGGAATGTCGATGCCGGTGTCCAGCATGTCAACTGAAACGGCAATCTGGGGCAGTCGCTCCTTCACTTCAAAATCGTCCATGGTGGCGGTAACATAGTTGATACCAGTGTATACAGGCAATGCAAATTCCCCCTTGTATTCCGGGTACAGGAGGTTGAACCGCTTTACAATGAAATCGGCGTGTTTTTTATTTTTGGCGAAAACAATGGTCTTACCCAGTTTGTCGCCGCCTTCCACCTTCAGCCCCTTTTCCATCAGCTCTCTGATCACCCTGTCCACGGTGTCGCTGTTGAATAGAAAAGCGTTCAGCTCTTCGCTGCTGATGTCCCGCACGTCATCGTCAAAGGTTTCTTCAAAGAGTTCTTTCTCGTCTTCCGGCAGGTCATCGTAGTGGATGCCTTCTTCCAGAAACTTCATTTTGGTTTCGATGGTATGGTAAGGCACCAGATAGCCGTCATTGATGGCTTCATCCAGTTCGTAGGCGTAGGTGGGCACGTTGTTTTCCAGTTCAAAGATTTCATAGGTGTTTTTATCCAGATCGTTGCGGGGGGTGGCGGTGAGGCCGATGAGAATGGCATCAAAATAGGAAAAGATGGCCTGGTATTTCTTGTAGATGCTGCGGTGGCTTTCGTCAATGATGATCAGGTCAAAATGGCCCCGGGTAAAAAGCTTCTGCCCGGTGCTGTTTTTCACATCGTCAATGGCGTTCATCATGGTGGGGTAGGTGGAAAAAACCATGCGGCTTTCCGGGTTGTCTTTGCTGTCCAGCAGGTTGCACAGGGACAGCTCCGGCAGCTGGTGCTTGAAGTTCTTTTTGGCCTGGCGCACCAGTGCGGTACGGTCTGCCAGGAAAAGGGCGTTTTTGATCCATCCCCGGCTGAGGAGCACATCCACCAAAGAGATAGCGGTACGCGTCTTTCCTGAGCCGGTGGCCATGACCAGCAGGGCTTTTCGGTTGCCACGGTTCAAGGAATGGCAAACGGCACCAATGGCCAGTTTCTGATAAGCCCGGTTGGTGATAGCGTCGTTGATCATGGGGTTTTCCAGAGATTGGCGGTGATCCCGCCGGTACAGGGTCCAAAGTAGTTCTTCCTTGGTGTAAAGGCCGGACACCATGCGTTCCGGGTAACTGCGGTCATCCCATAGGTAATATTCGAATCCGTTGGTATAAAAGATAAGGGGCCGGTAGCCATACTGTTTTTCCAGACAGTCGGCGTAACGTTCCGCCTGCACCTGTCCCATTTTGGGGTCAATGCTGGTTTTCTTGGCTTCCACCACGGCCAGGGGCTTGCCGTCATCCCCATAGAGTACATAGTCGATAAAACCTATGCCGCTGGCGTTGGGCATACCGGTGACTTCCACTTCTTCCAGGCAGTTTTTACCGAAGGTCCAGCCGCACAACTCCAGCTCCAGGTCGATGTAGAGCTTCCGGGTCTGGAACTCGGTAATTTCGTCCACTTTGTAGGTACGCTGCTGACGGTTGGCTTCCCGCTTGGCAGTGTTTTCCTGGCGCAGCCGCTGGTTCTCCGCAATGATTTCTTCCAGCTTTTGATCCTGGGCACCCAAACGTTGCTGCAGGGCCTGAAGCTCCTGAAGGGTTTTCTGCTCCTGGGCTTTGTCCGGCAACAGGTTTTCGTCAAAGTGAGCTTCGGCATAGTCTTCTGAATAACAGTAGTCAATCCAGCCGGTAAAGGCAAAGAGGTTTTTCAGGGCCAGCACCGCTTGCTCCCGGGTAATGGGAGAGGCGGAATGAACGGCCTTGTTACCCAGTTTTTGGATGTAGATGAGCATGGGGAAGAGCTGGCTGTCGATGGTGCTTTTGAACTGGTAATCGTGGAGGAGGGCCCCCAGCTTTTCGTCGTAAGGAACCGTGAGGGCTTCGTCGAAGCTGTACACCCATTTCACCGCCAGCTCCAGTGCCCGGCGGGTGAGGATGGCGGTGGTGGCGTAGGAAACCACCAGGCTTTTTTCCGCCTCTATACAAGCATCACAAAAGGAACGGTACTTGGCTTCTTTTTGCAGAAACTGGAAGTTGCCGGGCATAGGCGTTCTCCTTTCGGTGTCAGACTAACAGGCACTATGTTCATTTTAACATATCGTATGGACAAACTGTGTGAATAATCATTAAGTTTTGAGCAAAAAAAATCGAGATGGTGCGGGCACCCTCTCGACAAAAACTCTGGAGAGTTTTTGTTCCTCAGTAGTATTATACACGGATGCCCACAAATGATGCAATCTCTTTTGAAGTTGTTGATCTGAGGTGACTTATCAGTATCTTTGTCTTTTCTTTGTTTCGGCAACTAATTGAAACTCTTTCCACTAAAGGCTCGTTGCATCAGGCTGTTGTAGTTGTTTTCCATTTCGGTTAGTGATTGCTCCATGAGTTGTTTTTGGACTTCGATTTTTTGGACAATCTCGGCGAATTGGTTTTGGAGTTTCAAAGGAGGTACAACAATTCTAATTCTTTTCATTTGACTTAACACCAGATCTCTATTAGCAATACCCCTGGTGTATTTTTGTGCTTGTTCGTAACAGTATTTGGAATTTAGCATTTGCTCAAAATACTTGCCATTTATCTTATCTTTATCAAATTTTAGAACCGCTATGTGTACCCAATTTAAAAATTTTATGTCAATATCAACAAGTTTTGCATACCCAGTTGTTCCACCTTTAGTATATAGTATATCTCCGTAATCTGGCTTACATCTGCTTTTGTTTTCTTCATATACTTCGTTGCTTATATATCTAACCTCTGAAAAATCCCATTTTCCTTTAATTATATCCTTAACAGAAACAAACGGTATGCCGCTCTCAACATATTCAAGGGATTTATGTGGACCATCTTTGACAAAATAACAACTTTCTCCAATGCTTGAATTTGTCCAACTATGCTTGTTTATTGCCGGATCTCCAAACATCTCATAAAACGTGGATTGAATCAGCTCATCCATCAGCTCAATCTGCTCTTTTCGCTTGTCGATGAGCGACTGTGCTTTGTCCAGGACTTGGACGATTTTTTGCTGGATTTTGATGGGCGGCAGGGGGATGACAATATCCTCCACAATTTTCTTAGATATTTCCTTGAAAGTGGCTCCTCTACCCAATGCATTAAGTTGATCATATTGGCTTGCTAAATAATAGTACAAATACTCGCTATCCAAAACAGCGCTATTACAAATGATATTCTTGAATCCCTGATTTGTACAAAGCTCAACACCTGCCAAGGCTACTTTTCCGATTGGCGCTCTTGTTGTTAATAGGACTGTGCCAACTGGAAGCATTTTAAGATTGCTGGATTCAAATCCTTCATCGGTTATTTTCCTGCTTGTTGAGTAGATATATCCGTTACTCTTTTTTTCTAAATCAGCTGGTGTTATCCAATATATTCTGCCTTCCCAATATTCTTTTTTATTGGTTTTTGGAGTGCTTCCAGAAACAATTTCAGCAACATCTTTTAGCTTTACAATCTCCACCCCTACACCATCCTCTCAATGTCATCCAACCCATCAAGAATCTGCTGTTCCAGGGTTCTGATTTTCCCAATAATCACTTTAGGTGCTTCGTACTGCACTTCTTCATATTCCGTTTCCTTGTACCGGTTAATGGACAGGTCGTAATCATTCCCCACAATCTCTGCTTTGTCCACCAGAAAGGATTGCTCTGTTCGCTTTCGGTCCTGCTCTGCTTCCCGGTTGTGGAAGCGGTGGATGATGTCCTGGATGTCGTTCTGCTCAATGGGCTGGCGCTTGTCGTCCAGGGAATAGCCGTCGGCTTTCATGTCGTAGAACCAGACTTTGTCGGTGCCGCCGGAGCCGGTTTTGGTGAAGATCATAATGGCAGTGGACACGCCGGCATAGGGTTTGAAGACGCCGCTGGGCATGGAAATAATGGCGTGAAGGTGGTGGTTTTCGATGATTTCCTTGCGGATGGCTTTGTGAGCGTTGGAGCTGCCAAAGAGGACACCGTCGGGGACAATGGAGGCCACCCGGCCGCCTTTTTTCAGGATGCGCAAAAACAGGGACAGGAAGAGGATCTCTGTCTTTTTGGTTTTAGTTATTTGCAGCAGCTCGGCAGAAACGCTGTCG
Source organism: Anoxynatronum sibiricum (assembly GCF_039414295.1). Classification (NCBI taxonomy): domain Bacteria; kingdom Bacillati; phylum Bacillota; class Clostridia; order Eubacteriales; family Clostridiaceae; genus Anoxynatronum; species Anoxynatronum sibiricum. The sequence continues at coordinate 201,608 of NZ_JBCITM010000006.1, forward strand.
TAGTCCAGGGAGCCTTTAAAGGGGGGATTAGCCAACACCAAAGTATAGCGGTCTTTGTCTTTGTTCACTTCCGCCAGGGAGTCCCGGTATTCGATGTTGGGGTTTTCCACGCCGTGAAGCATCATGTTCATGGCGCCGATGCGGAGCATGGTGCGGTCCATGTCGTTGCCGTGGAACATGGTTTTGCTGTAATGCTCTTTCAGCTCTTTGTTGGCAAAGAGGTCTTCGTGATTTTTCTGCAGGTATTCACCGGCGGCCACCAGAAAACCGGCAGAACCGGCGGCGGGGTCGATGATGGTGTCCGTGGGGGTGGGTTGCATGAGGGCCACCATCATGCGGATGATGTGGCGGGGTGTGCGGAACTGGCCGTTGGTGCCGGCGGTGGATAGCTTGGTCAGCAGGTATTCGTAGAGATCGCCGTTGGCGTCCCGGTCTTCCAGGGGCAGGGCGTCAACGTTGGTGACGATTTTTTCCAGCATCTGGGGAGTGGGGATCATGAAGATGGCGTCGTCCATGTATTTGGCGAAGGCGGAGTTGGCGTCGCCGTGCATGTTTTTGATAAAGGGAAAGACTTGCTTACTCACCACTTCGTACATGGCGTTGGCGTGGAGCTGCTTGAAGTTTTTCCAGCGGTAGTTTTCCTGGTCTGGGGCGAACATGCGCTCGGGTTCAATGCCCAGGATTTCGGCGTTTTGCTCCAGGTCCGTTTGTTTATCGTCCAGCCCTTTGATAAAGAGGAGGTAGGTGAATTGTTCGATGACGGAGAGGGGGTTGGTGATGCCGCCTGTCCAAAAGATTTCCCAGATTTTGTCTACTTTGTTTTTCAGTTCGCCTGTGATCATGTGTTGCCTCCTGTTGTTTTGTTGTGTCACTTTGAGTGATATGGGTGAAGATACCCTTGCCTTCCATTATACAGGTTTTATTCGTCAAAAACGGGAATATTTCTTCAATTTTATTGAAATACTGTTCACCTTTTTCATCTTTTTTTAACTTTTGGGTCTACCAGTGTCAGTGGTGTGTGCCATAGAGCTACAAAACCGCCTGCGGCGGTATTACAGTGAATAGGTGATTTTGTCCACAGCCGTATTACGCATGCTATTTCCTATACCTTAAAAAGCCTGCGGCATGCAATCCGTTGAGCATTGCACGCCACAGGCTTTTTTGAATGATGCTGCTATTACGTTGTCCTGGCTAGTTTCACATTGACCTCAACCCGGGTGCCCACGCCCGGTGTGCTGGTGATCTTGATTTCGCCGCCCATCAGCTCCACCAGCTCACGGGTGATGGCCAGGCCCAGCCCTGTGCCTTTTGATTGAGACACTGAGCCGTCATCTGCCTGGTAGAAGGGCCGGAAGAGTTTTTTCAGGGTTTCTTGGGTCATGCCGGGTCCGGTGTCTTCCACCACCAGCTTCAAGTGGTGGTGTTCGGCGGTTTCCTCACAATGGATGGCGATGTGCACCTCACCTTTTTCAGTGAACTTGATGGCATTGCCGCCCAGGTTCAGGATGATCTGCCGCAGCCGGTCTGGATCTGCCAACGCTTGGTGTGGCAGGTTATTGGCCAGGGTTATTTCCAGGCGAAGGTGCTTTTGAATGGCCAGGGAGCGAAGGGGGGCAAAGGCTATTTGTATTTCATCTTCCAGGCAGAAGACTCTTTTATTCAGTTTGATTCCTCCGGCTTCAATTTTGGCGTAATCCAGCACGTTATTGATAATGGCCAGCAAATTGCTGGCGGCCTGTTGCATGTTGTGAAGGAACTCCGCCTGCTCTTCATCCAGTGGCGTGGTTTCAAGAAGTTGAATGAAACCGATGAATCCGTTGAGGGGGGTGCGCATTTCGTGGTTCATGTGGGAGAGGTAACGGCTCTTGGCTTCATTGGCATCTTTGGCCTGGCCCAGGGCTGCTTCCAGTTGCTGGTTCTTCTGTTCCAGCAGTTGGGTGAATTCCTGCAGCTTTTCTTCCACCTGTTTTCGCTGGGTAATGTCTTCACAAAAGGCGACCAGCTGATTTTCGTCAATACGGGCAATGTGGATGCTGCCCCAGTATCGTTCCCCATTTTTACGAAGGCCGATGTACTCGCCTGAAACGGGACCCAGATCCTTTTCTTCTCCCTTTCCCACTTTGCCGGCTGCCCCCAGTTCCGGGGGCAGAAGATCGATGACTTTCATGGTTTTCAGTTCTTCCTCTGTGTACCCGGTCATCTCACAGCCTGCCGGGTTTGCCCGCAGGTAACGGGTTTCGTGGTCTGTGACGAAAATGCCCAGGGGAGATTTATCCACATAGGCACGGTAGGCCTGTTCATTTTTTTCCAGGGCCAGTTCCATTTCTTTTCGCTCTGTAATGTCTGTGCGGGTGCCTCTCATGATCAGGGGTTTGCCATCATTTGTACGAGAAACCACTTTGCCCCTGTCTTCCACCCACACCCAGTGACCTGCTTTGTGCTTCATTCGAAACTCGACGGTGAACATAGAACCCTTTTCAGCGGCCTCGTCAAAAATAGAATAGGCTTTTTTGAGATCATCAGGGTGAATCATGTGGCGCCATGCTTGGGCATCGGTGGGCTGCAGCTCTGAAATCGAATAGCCCAGCATTTCAGCCCACCGGTCATTATAGTCGTTTTCGCCTGTCTGCACATTGTATTCCCAGATAGCCACATGGGTGGCCTGAATAATTTCGTTGAGACGGTTCCGCTCATCTTCCAGATCCTGCAGGTTTTTTGACCGATCAAGGAACAGCCCCACCTGGGAGGCGAAAAGATCAGCCAGTTCCTGATTGATCAGGGATTTACCCTTGTGCATGATCAGGGTGAACTCCCCCATGATTTGATCCATTTTGTTGATTTTGATGACAGCCACCTGCCCCAGGTGAAGGGTTTTTTCCAGCAGGCTGACAAGGGTGGCCGGGAACACATTGCCCATGCTCTCCTGAAGGCTGTTGAAGGTGGTCAGATTGCTTGTCTCAATGGCTGCGCGGCGGGCCTGATCGTAGGGCCACCTTTTGCCCACCAGTTGAAAGCCCAGGAGACTGGACATTTTCATCAGGTATTCAGGCGGGCCGGCAACAGCCTCTGTGACGACTTCCATGGTGCTTTCGTCAAGAAGGTTTAGGAAGGCATAGTCGGCCCCGGTGATGGCGCGCATGAAGGCGATGATTTCGTTAAGATCCGGCGCCTGGTTGGTTTCCATAAATTGCCGGTTAAAGACCATCATCTGCTTTAGTGCCTCTTTTTCATGATGTTGCTGGGTAATGTCATTAAACTGCTGCCGATCGGTTGAATGGTTGCCGTTCCCTTTTACCATACGGCACCCTCCTCATGCTTAATGAATTCTCTTCCTATTGATGATTCTTCATGATGATTCTTTTTTTATTCTCTGCCTTTCACTGTGATCATGCCGGCAGATGGATCTCATTCATTTATGATTATAGAGAATACATATCCATTTATTTGATTTTTACTCGATGAACTGACTGCGAATTGCTACGCGAGGAATCGGTGGAGACTTGAAAGGGCAAACAGGAAAAGCGGGCCAGGCGGCCCGCTTCAAGCTGAAGCAATCTGAATCAATTTTCCATATCATTCGTTACACTTCCGCAACCACTTCTGCTTCGTCTTCATACACCTCTTTAAACTGGGCGAAGCCTACCAGTGCGTAGATGGCTGCGATGATGGGGCAAAGGATGCAGAAGAATGCGTAGGGGGCGTAGGCGAAGACATCGACACCCAGAACGCCGCTGACAAACACCGCTGCCGTTGACCAGGGCACCAGGTAGGCAAAGATGGTACCGCCATCTTCCAGTGTTCTTGATAGCACCACCCGGCTCAGTTCATACTTTTTATAGGAGTTTTTCATAATCTGGCCTGTTAAAATGATGGCGATATACTGGCTGGCACACAGTACGGTGACCACTAAGCCAATCACCAGGGTGGAGATGACCACTGCAGGTTTGGAGTTAACCACTTTGCTCAGTTTGCTGAGAATCACGGTGAGCACACCGATTCGCTGCAAAATTTCTCCCATTCCAACTGCGAGAAATGCCAGGGCGGTGGCACCCATCATTCCCAGCATGCCGCCTCTTGAAAGCAGTCTGTTTAAATCAGCAATGTCGGTGTTGATGGAGAACCCTGTACCCAGAGAGCTCATGATGGTTTTGATGTCATAAATGCCGCCCTGGAAGATGAAGGCCATGACGATTCCCAGCAGCGCACTGGCGACGAGGGCCGCAATGGGCGGCACTTTTTTGACGGCCAGCACAACCGTGATAATGGGGACCAACAGCAGCAGCGGGTTGATGTTGAAGTTCTGTGTCAGGGCCTGCTGCATGCTGATGATGATGGTCGTATCCAGTGTTTCTGCACTGTAGCGCATGCTGATGATAAAGTAGAGCACGGCGGAGATGATCATGGCCGGCACCGTGGTGTACAGCATGGACCTGACGTGGTCAAAGACATTGGCGTCAGCCATGGCGGCGGCCAGGTTGGTGGAGTCGGAAAAGGGGGACAGCTTGTCTCCGAATACAGAGCCGGAGACGATCATGCCTGCGGTAATGGCCGGATTGATGTTCAGGCCAATGCTGATCCCCATAAACGCCACCCCCAAAGTGGATATGGCTGAATAGGAGCTTCCTGTGAAAAAGGAAAGAATACAGCAAATAAAGAAGCCGGCCAGCAGGAAGGAGGTAGGCGTTAACACACCCAGCCCATAGTAGATGATGGTGGGAACGATGCCGGACACAATCCACGAGCCGATGACAGCCCCCACCGTCATGAGGATCATGGCTGCCATGATGACTTTTCCACATCCATCAAGAAAGAACTGGTGTACTTCTTCCAGTGTGAAGCCGCTCAACAGGCCGGCAATGGCGGCTGCCACCACTGCCAGCAGGAAGATGGCCTGGGTGTTGATCTTGAAAACGCCAAACCCCACCATGAAGATGGCTGCCAGGGCCAGCATCACCACTACTGCCATTCCAAAGCTTACCTGCCGGTTGTCCTTCAACTTCTCTTTTGAGCTTTCCATTTTTTTACCCCCTTGTCACTGTTGGTTAATGGTCGCCGCCTGCATTTCCCCTGATTTTTGCCGTTTCCTTCGCATCCACTTCAAAGGTTTCCTGATGAATCACGACGCCGTACTTCTCTTTGGCCCTTTCAAAAGATACCAGCCCCATTTCCACGTCTTCCCGTACTTTTTCCGGGTCTCTTTCGAAGGGATTGCCGCAGCCTCCTCCACTGGCGGTGATGCAGGTAACGGTGTCGCCGTAGTTGAGAAAAATCACATCTCCCATGGCGTACTCCAGCACCTGCTCATTTTTCTTTCCTTCATTGATGATCCACTGGCTGGTTTCCCCCGGCAAACCGCCGAAGATACCCTGGGGCGGAATTTTGGATTTCTGGGAAACATGGGAGAAGATGCCGTCGTAACCCAGCAGCTGCCACTTTCTTCGCTGGGCGAACCCGCTGCGGAATTTTCCTGCTCCCTCTGAATCGGGGAGGATGGACCGCTCAATGAAGAGCATGGGAGCTTCAATCTCCTGGGCTTCAAGGGGTGGTATGGGGCAGTTGGTCACGTGACAGGACATGATGCTGACGCCGTCGCTGTGGGGTCTGGCACCCAGGCCTCCCGGCACGATTTCGCCCCAATACTGGCGGTGGTTGACTTCCCCTCCCCGGGGATGGGTTTCAAGGTTGGTGCCTGAGCAGAAGTCATAATTGGTGCCGCAGGAATCTGCCATCACCTTGTCGGGAATCGCCTGGGCCATGGCGCCCATGATGAGGTCCACCAGAATATGGTCGGTGACCATGCGCTGGAAGCAGCCAATGGGCATGGTGCAGTTCACCAGGGTTCCTTCAGGGGCAACGACTGTGACGGGACGGTGGCAGCCCTGGTTGCTGGGGATGTGGGCATTGGTGATGCACCGCATGGTGTAATAGGTTGCCGAGATGGTGGCCGACAGGGGGGAGTTGATGGGCCCCCGAATTTGCTTGTCGGTGCCGGTGTAATCGAAGGTGATGTTGTCACCTTCAACGATGACGGTGAGCTTCAGGGTGTAGGGTCCTCCCTGGAAGCCGTCGTCCAGGATTTTTTCTTCGTGTTCATACCGGCCGTCTTTGATGCGCCTGATCTCGTTTCGGGTTAACCGCTCGGAGTAGCCGAGGAGGTCTTCCACCACTGCGTTCACCAGTTCCAGCCCATATTTTTTAACAATTTGCCGAAAACCCTTGCTGCCGATGTTGCAGGCAGAGATCTGGGCCATGAGATCGCCCTTCATATCTCTGGGGTTGCGGGTGTTGTTGAGGATCACATTCCACAGGGCTTCATTGCGCACCCCTTTGTCGTAGAGCTTCACCGGCTCCATGAGAAAGCCTTCCTGCCAGATTTCCACTGTCCAGGAATCGCCTGTCCATACGCCGCCAACATCTTTGTGGTGGAGCATTGTCACAGAGAAAGCGATGAGGGCTTCTTCATCGGAAAAAACCGGCGCAATCATGATCAGGTCTTTGGTATGGTGGCTCCCCAGAGATTCGCCCCCTGCATAGGGATGGTTGGTGAGGATCAGGTCGCCGGGGTACATCTCTTCCCGACTGAAGTATTTGGTGAGCACCGTGTTCAGGCACGGCCCCAGGCAATTCAGGTGAATGGGCACGTTGGCACCTTCGGCCAGCAGCCTTCCCTGGCTGTCGAAGACTGCCGAGGAGCAGTCCATCATTTCTTTAACAATGGTGGAATAACTGCTTCTCACCATGGTGGCCGACATCTGTTCTGCAACTGAACGAAGGGCATTGTTGACGACTTCCAGCAAAATGGCATTGGACATTTACTTCACCTCTTCTCCCTTGAGATTTGTGTGCATGACGATGTTCTTCATTTCATCAATGACGGCGGTGTGACCGGGGTAGACCACGGTGGTGGCACCCATTTCTGCGATGATGGCGGGGCCTTCCACCTGTTCCCCGGCCTTCAGTGAATCCCGGTTGATGACCTCTACAGGGTATTCCCTGCCGGCAAAAATGGCGGTGCCGGCCAGTCGTTCGTCGCCTGCTTCAGATTGGATTAATCTGGCATTTTGCAGCAGGTCTGGCTTGCTGAAGGTGCCGATGGCGCTGACCCTGTAATTGACAAACTCAATGGGGTCTTCCCGCATGCAGTGGCCGTAGGCCTGTTCGTGGAGGGTATGAAACTGGTGAATCATGTTGTCAATGTCGTCTTCACTCAGCACTTTGGACGGCATGGGCACACTGATCTCAAAGGCCTGGCCGAAATAGCGCATGTCACAGGTGCGCACCAGCAGAATATGTTCTTTGTTCACCTGCTGTTTTTCAAGCTCCCGGAGTCCCTGCTGATCAAGTTCGGTGTAGATCTGGTTCAGCAGGCGGGCACTGATTTGTTCCTTTGTCATCAGCCGTGTGTGCACCCGGTCACATTTGATGTCAGAGAGCACCAGTCCCAAGGCACAGAAGGTGCCCGGTGAGTAGGGGACGATTACCTTGGGGATTTCCAGATCTTCTGCCAGTTTTCCTGCATGAAGGCCTCCTGCGCCGCCGAAGGCCACCAGGGTGAAATCTCTGGGATCATATCCTTTCTGAACGGAAACGAACTTAATGGCCCTGATCATATTGGAATTCACCACATCAATAATGCCTTCCGCTGCCTTCACCAGGTCAATTGCCAACGGCTCTGCCACATATTCCCTGATGGCGGCGGCGGTTTTTTCCATGGCGTTCTCCAGGTTTTCCTCAAAGATTTCCGGCCGGATTCTGCCGGTGACCAGGTTGGCGTCTGTCACCGTTGGCCGGGTGCCGCCTTTGCCATAGCATACCGGCCCCGGGTCGGCACCGGCGCTGATGGGCCCCACCTTCAGGGCGCCGCCTTCGTCACACCAGGCAATGCTGCCGCCGCCTGCACCGATGAAACTCAGGTCAACGGTGGGAATGCTGATGGGGTAGCCTTCCACACTGTTTTCTGTGGTGAAGCGCATGATGTTGTTCTGAATCAGGGCCACATCGGCACTGGTGCCCCCCATGTCCAGGGTGATGATGTTTTTTTCGCCAATCAGTTCACACATGTAGTTGGCTGCAATGATACCTGCAATGGGCCCTGATTCTGACACTGATACCGGTTTGCTGAGGGCTGCGTCAAAGGTCATGATACCGGCGTTGCCCTGCATCATGTAGCAGTTGGCTGCCATCTGCTTTTTCTCCATTTCCTCCTTAAACTCCACGATATGGGATGCCATGTTGGGCATCATGTAGGCGTTGATCACCGTGGTGGAGGTGCGTTCGTATTCCCTGAACTGGGGAATGATCTCTGAGGACACCGACACATACACCTCTGGCCACTCCCGTTGAATGATTCGTTTGATTTCAACTTCATGCTGGGGATTTGCATAGGCGTGCATCAGGCACACGGCAACGGCTCTGATGTTTTTTTCTTTCAGTTTTTCAACAATGGCCATCACTTCGGTTTCGCTGACGGGGGTCAGGGCTTCTCCCTTGAAGTTCATCCGCTCGGTCACTTCAAACCGGAGGTTTCTTTTCACCAGCGGCTCTGGCTTTTCCATGTTGATATCGTAGATATTTTCACTGCGATAGGCCCTGCCGATTTCCAGCACGTCTCTGAAGCCTTTGGTGGTGATCAGCGCGGTTGCTTCGCTTTCTTTTTGGGCGATCATGTTCACCACAATGGTGGTGCCATACACCAGTTCCCTGATTTCCTGGGGGCTGATGCCGCATTGCGCCACGATTTTGTTAATGCCGTTATTGATGCCCTTCAAAAGTTCTTTAGGGGTGGTGGGGGTCTTGGTGTAGTAGATTCTTCCGGTATCCACATGGGTTAAGACCACGTCTGTGTTGGTGCCACCGGTATCAATTCCGATACGATACATCTTTTCACCTCTTCTCGTTATTTTGTGCTGCTGTAGTAACTCAGGGAAGACTTCACAAGAGACCGTTCGTACAGGTTCCGGCTGTTCAGATCCAGTGCTTCGATGGGCTTTGACAACAACACATCGATATGGGGAATCATCTGTTTTCCGTAAATCTCCATGCACTCTTTGGCGTCGACGCCGGGCCAGGCATTGCAGCTGATAACCACCCTTCGGTTGGTTGTTGAAACAGAAGGCGGCAGATGTTCATACATGTCATCATCCGGTTCAATGATGTATTTGTCAAGGGTGCCTGTGGGGATTCCCTCGATGCCCTTCACCTGGATGGGAGTGGTCTGTTCATTGTAGGGATCTGCCGCCAGATCAAGAATGACGGCGCACGCCGGCAGGCATGCCAGCAGCTGGTTGCTGATGATGAACCTGGAGGGGTCGGGTCTTTTGCTGGCATCCACCAGCACATGGGTGTGGGCCAGTATTTGTTGAAGCAGGCTCTCCTTTTGGGTCACCGCCCTGGGGAGCATATGAATGATCAGTCCCTTGTCGGTTGTGAGAAACTCGTTGTCTCCAAATGCCTCGAAGGCCTTGGCTGCGTTTGCCGCCACTGCACCCGCGCCGATGATGGAAATGTGAATGAGGTTTTCCTGGATCTGCCTGAAATCATTGGTTCTTTTCTTTAATTCTTCAAAGGCGATTCTTGACCCGGCGGTGGAGGTGCCCCGATAGTTCACCAGAATGCGTTCGTTTTCATCATTCACCATGGCATCCATCGAAAAACAGTTGATTTTTCGCTCTCTCAACAGCTCGTTTCTGGTTTCTCTGGTTTCATAGTGGAGCATGGAGATTAAGACGGCCCCTTCGCGAATGAGATTGATTTCATCTGTTTCGGGACATCGCAGCACAATGATGGCATCGCTTTGATAGACCTCTGCAAGGTCAGCAAAACAGATATGGGGGTTGCTTTGAAGGTAATCAGTTTCAGTAAACCCCAGTCTTTCTCCGTACCCCTTTTCAAGGCAAATGTCCACTTCATAGCCTTGAAGATCTTCAAAAAACCGGGGGAGAAAATCCCGTTTCTCACTTTCTTCTTTATGCATCTTTGGAAAACCGATGGATTTAACCAACCGCATCACCATTCCTCCTGTCCTGTCACTTGATTACTTTCATGTCATTCTGCTTTTTCAGGCTTTAGCCTTCACGCTGCGACAGTTGCTCACATCATGACTTCTATTAAGTGCAATTACCATGCCATGAAGTTATCTGTTCCATAATGGCTATTTTTCAACGTTGCAATGTTTGATTGTTCGGAAAATTCGTTGCATTGTTGGCACATGTTGCATTTTCGCAACACTATTTTGGTGTTAATGGTTTTGTTTTTCTCTTTTTCTTTCAAAATCGCCTTTGGCTTAATGATTTCGTTGCATTTACGGCACATTTATGTGAATCTCTTCTTGAACTTGTCGGGATATATGGTATGCTTAAGTCAATAATGGAAATATTCTGAAGTAGGGAGGGAGATGGTTAAGTGGAAGACTACAAGCAGAATTTCCTGAAAAAGCTGACTGAAGCATCCCTTGATTTAAATGAAACTGAAACGGTATTGGCAACATACGTGAAGGAAAACTACAAAAAAGTATCGCTTCTTGACCTGGACGATGTGTCGAAAATTTTGTCCATTGAACCGGTACACATTGTGCGGTACATTACCAAACTGGGATTTAAAAATTATGAGGATTTAAGAAGCACACTGCGGGATTTTGCCATGTCTGAACTCAGTTCTGCCGACCGGTTTGAGTTTTCTCAGATCAGCCTGGCGCCACAAATTAGCAACATTAAGAATGTGGTCATTCATAAAGAGCTGTCCAACCTCAACAAACTCATTGATCGCTTTGATGAGGCCGCCTTCTACTCACTTCTGGAAAGAATCATCATTGCACCGGAAATCATCGTGGTGGGTACCCGAAGCTCCAGTATTCTGGCCCTCTACATTGATCAGATGTTTAACAAGCTGGGCAAACATACCATTGCCATTACTTCAGGAGCCACCACTCAGCTGGATAACCTGCCACTGCTTCACAATGAAGCCCTGGTGCTGGCCCTGGGTTTTGCCCGTTATCCAAAAGAAACGGTTCGAATGGTCAGCTTTTTCAAGAAACGTCAGCATGCGGTTGTTTCCATCACCGATCACGCCACTTCACCGCTGGCCCCGTTTTCTGATGTAACCTTTACTGTTCCCTGTCAGTCAGTCTCCATCACCGACTTTTATGCCACACCTTTCAGCGTCATCAATATGATCATCATTCTGTTGAGTCAGATCGACAAAGACAGATCAGCCAGCTACTTAAACCGATTTGAGGATATGGCCAAAGACTTTGGTTTCTATTTCTGAGGTGAAAAACAGTGGCGGAGGGATCAAAAATCATGAAATTTGACGTTGTTTATGATCAAGATGATTGTGCCATCATTCCTCAGAATTTTGCTGCGTTCAAAATCGGCAGCATTATCACCAGCAACCCGGCCATGGTTGACCTGATCAACGTGTGCTTGCGAATCGCCAAGTCGGATGCTCCCATTCTCATCACCGGTGAATCTGGCGTGGGAAAGGAGCTGCTTGCTGAGTTGATCCACAGCAACAGCAACCGGCGCAAGGAGCCTTTTCTGAAAATCAACTGTGCCGCCATTCCTGACAGCCTGAAGGAATCGGAACTGTTTGGATACGAGCCGGGTGCTTTCACCGGAGCACTGAAGCATGGAAAAAAAGGCCTCATTGAGGCTTCCAAGAACAGTACCCTGCTGATGGATGAAATTGGCGAAATGCCCCTGGGAATGCAGTCAACGCTTCTGAGAGTGCTGCAGGATGGCAAGTTTGTCAGAGTCGGCGGCTCTAAGGAAGTGAAATCGGATGTGCGGCTGATTTGTGCCACTAACAGAAACCTGAAAGACTTGGTGGATGAAGGCTTGTTCCGAAATGATTTGTATTTCAGGCTGAATGTGATTCCCATCACCTTGCCGCCTTTATCGGAACGGCCGGAAGATATTTCCCTGCTGGCCCTCTATTACACCGATCATTTCAACCGCCAGTATAATTCGCACAAACGACTGCACCGGAGTGTGCTGGAGGCTTTTTCCATGCGTCAGTGGACGGGAAATGTCAGGGAACTGCGAAACACCATGGAACGGCTGGTGCTTATCGCCGTGAATGAGATGATTTCTGTTGAGGATCTGGATTACATTGATGCCATCAACCACAAGGATTCTCCCGACTGCATGACTGATCAGGCAAAGGATGTCTCTGTGCAGGACAAACCCTTGAAGGCAATGGTGGAAGCGTATGAGATTGATCTTATTAAAAAGGCCATTGAACGGCACGGCAGCCTGAGGAAGGCGGCAAAGGCGCTGGATGTGACACCATCCACCATTTCCCGAAAACTCACCAGGGATAAATAACTGCCCGCTGCATTGGTTCCTGGTTGAAAAAGCGAGATCAAAAACGAATGTCATTCCTTCAGCTCCCATGGTGTATAATAGAAGCCAGCAGTCTCGCACTTCTACCTAATGCTTGCCCCAGCTTTACACCACCACCTTCTTTGGGAGGCGTTCTGCCATGCTGAAGTACCATTTGCGGCCCAAGCGTATTTTATATTTTGTGTTTGTGCTGTTCGTATTGGGGATCCTTTTTGTCAACCGTTCCCATCAGCTGCAGACAGGCAAAAGCCTGTTTCAGCGCACCCGGCTGGAAATTTTGACAGATGAAGAAACCCACTGGTTGAAAGCCAAAGGCGCTTTAAAAGCAGCGGTTCTGACGGATAACGCGCCTCTCAGCGGCTTCTCCTCAGAAGGCTATTGGCGTGGCGTGGATGTGCTGTATCTTGGGTATCTGGAAAGAGAACTGGGGGTTCCCATTGAACTGGTACCCCTGGAACGCGGGGAACAGGTGGCTGCCCTTCAGCAGGGTGAGGTGGATCTCATCATCGCCCCGCCCCTCATGAAATATAAGGAAATCCTTCGTTACACCCTGCCCCTTTATGAAATCAGAAGCATCGCCGTTACCGCTTCGTCGGGCCTCATCAGTCAGGTCAATGATTTTGCCGGTTTGCGGGTAGCCTTTCTTGAAGAGGATTACACCCAGGAATTTTTGAGTTTAAAGCGCTTGGTGTATCAGGGCAGTGTTGTCACCCATATTGGAAAGGGCCTGGAAGCGGTGAAGGAAGGCAGGACAGACGCTTTCATCGGCCCTGAGCCACTGATTCTAAAAGCCCTTAAAGAAGTGGACGGGTTGCCTGAAAATGGCCAGACAGCAACTAATCTGCCGGATTTGCAGATTGCCGCTCTTCCCGCTGCCAATTTTCATCTAACCGACTTTCCTGTTTTCAAAAAAGAATACTCCCTGGCTGTTCCCACTGAACATGCCATCCTGTTCTCCCTGGTAAACAAGGCGGTCTATAATCTGGAACAGACAGGCACCATGACCCACATTCAACAAAGGATCTTTGGGATCTCTGATCCCCTGGTGGGGGAACCTTTGACAGAACGATACCTGAGCATCCTGGTGATTTTTGGGCTGGCTCTGTCGTTGATCTTCTATCTTTTTTATTCATCCAACTTCTCCCTGCGCATGGCCATTGAGGATAAAATGAAAGAGCTGGATGACAGCCGGCAGGAGCTTCAGAATGCATTTGACGGCATCGAGCATGTCATCATGGTGGTTGACGGAAATTACCGCATCAGGTTGCTGAATCAGTATGCCCTTCGCTGGTTTCAGCAATCTGAATCACAGCTCACCGGAAAAACCCTGGAAGAAATCATGGATGAGCCCTTTTACACCAAAATCATTCCCGTCGTGGCAGACAGTTTTTTAGATCGCGTCAGTCACGACCGGGTGTTTCAGCATGGAAAATGGATTTATGAGCTGGGCACTGCTCCCCTGGAGTACCGTAACGACAGTGTCAGTAAAATGCTGTTAACTCTGAAAGATGTGACCGAAGAATACCAGCAGGAGCAGGTACTGCTTCAGAAAAACAAAATGGCCGCCATCGGCCAGTTGGCTGCCGGCGTTGCCCATGAGATCAGAAACCCCTTGGGGGTGATCCGCAATTACGCGTTTCTGTTGAAGCAGCGTCTTCAGGGCGCTGACACGGCACTGCAATACGCTGAAACCATTGATCAGATTGCCCAGCGGGCCAACGCCATTCTCAATAACCTGCTGGACATCAGCCGCACAGAATCCGGCCAGTGGAAAACCGTATCGGTGCGGCGTTCCATTGCACGTATTGTGGAACTTCAGCAAAGCACCCTCAAGGATAAAACCATTGACATCAGAATAGCGGGTGATGACACCCTGGAGATGAGCCTGCCTTTGGATGTGATGGACACCACCCTGGTGAACCTGATCTCCAATGCCCGTGATGCCATTGACGACCAGGGGAAAATTGAAATTCACTTTGAGAAGGCGAAGGATTTTCTTCATCTCCAAGTGACCGACACTGGGATTGGCATGAACCCTGATGTGAAGCTGAATGTGTTTGACCCGTTTTTCACCACAAAACCACCTGGCGAAGGGGTTGGCCTGGGGCTGAACATTGTTTACAATATGATTCATCAGATCGGCGGCGAAATTCATGTGGAAAGTCACCCTGGCCAGGGCACCACATTCAGCATTCTGATACCAACAAAGAGGGAGGGCTCCCATTGAGAAAAATACACAACTTCAACATCCTCATTGTTGATGACGATACAGACTATCGACACGTTCTGGAACTGTTGCTTTCCAATCAGGGGTACGGCACCCTGTCGGCTTCTGATGCGGCAGAAGCAATGGCGCTGATCCGCCAACACGAAATCGATCTGATGATCACCGACTATCGCATGAAAGGCATGGATGGCATTGCCCTCTTGAATGAAGTGCGGCGGTCCAATCCCGGCATTAGTATCATTATCATAACCGCTTACGGCTCTGTGGAAAAAGCGGTGGAGGCCATGAGGCAGGGGGCTTTTACCTATGTGATCAAAGGAAGCGACCCGGAAGAACTGTTGCTGGAGATTGAAAAAATCAAACACTTCCGGCATTTGGAACTGGAAAACCGCACCCTTAAAAAACAAACCAATCAGTTCGACTTTATGCTGAACACCCATCATGGTCACTTCAGGCACCTGATTGAAACTGCGAAACGGGCGGCCGACAGCAATGCCAACATTTTGGTTTTGGGTGAATCGGGGGTGGGGAAGGAAGTGCTGGCCCGGTACATTCATCAGAACAGCTCCCGGGAAGCAAACCAGTTCATGGCGGTGAACTGCCATGTTTTTTCAGACAGCGTGCTGGAGTCTGAGTTGTTCGGCCATGAAAAGGGCTCGTTTACAGGGGCAGTGGCCCGGCGCATCGGCCGGTTTGAAGCAGCTGACGGCGGCACCCTGTTTCTGGATGAGGTTGGCGACATGCCCCTGAGCACCCAGGCAAAGCTGCTGCGGGTTTTGGAAAACCACGAAATAGAGCGCATCGGGAGCAATCAGCCCCTTTCTGTTGATTTTCGACTCATCGCTGCCACTCATAAAAACCTGGATGACGAAATTCGAAAGGGACGCTTTCGGGAAGACCTTTATTTCAGAATCGCCACCATTGTGCTGGAAGTCCCACCTCTGAGAGAACGCCGGGAAGACCTGCCTTTATACATTGATTATTTTATCAATCAGATTCAGCAGGATCTGAAAAAACAAGTCAGCGGCATGGAGCCCGCTGTGGAAAGATTTCTGCTGGAATATCGCTACCCAGGGAACATTCGTGAAATGCGCAATATCATTGAACGGTTAATTGTGCTCAGCAGCACGGGCACGTTGATGGAAAAAGACCTGCCCACGCCAAAATCACCGACACCGGCCACCGGCAAGCCGGAAGCTGCTTCTGAAGCATTTGAAACCTTCTCCGAAGGTGGGGCTGCCGGTTCTTTCAAACCCCTGCGGGTTATCCGCCAGGAAGCCGAAAGCCGGCATATTCAGGAAGTACTGAAGCAGTGTGACTACAATGTATCAGAGGCTTCCAGGATTCTGGAAATCAGCCATCGTCAGCTGAACAACAAAATTAACGAATACGGGTTGCGCACCCCCGCAAGAAATTAATTGCGGGAAATCGCAAGAAAAATATTTCCTGCAGGAAATTTATTTCCTGTAATGAAATCAAATGGACCCTCCTTTTTACCTGGACGTTGCTTCTTCAACGTCCAGGTTTTACTATTTTCAGCTAATTCACTTTTTTTATACTTATCGGATATTTCCGGCATCATTTTTGCAAAAGGGTATGAGGAAGAAACAGATCTTCATTTCATAAGGATCGGAGGAAATCGATCATGACCACCCCCCGCTTAGAAGACCTGATGCACAAAGCCCGCAGCGCCCAGGCCGCCTATGCCCACTTCAGCCAGGCCCAGGTGGATGCCCTTGTGCGGGCCATCGCCAAAGTCGTCTACGACAATGCCGAAGCCCTGGCGAAAATGGCCGTGGAAGAAACCC